>JAICQI010000332.1 GCA_025937955.1 Pyrinomonadaceae bacterium | reverse complement strand
ATGACAAAGATCGCCTCCGCTTTGTCGAAATCTTCAAGCGTGACAGTTCCCTTCCCAACGCCAATAGTTTCACTCAACGCCGAACCGCTCGACTCATGGCACATGTTTGAACAATCGGGCAAATTGTTGGTGCCAAACTGGCGCACAAAGAGTTGATAAAGAAAGGCGGCTTCATTACTAGTACGGCCCGATGTGTAGAAGATCGCCTGATCGGGATAGTTAAGCGAATTGAGCTCAGCGGCAACCAGTTCAAAAGCATCTCCCCAGCTCACGGGTTCGTAGTGAGTCGCGTCACGTCGCAGCAACATCGGATGAGTGAGTCGTCCCTGTGCGTTCAGCCATTGATCGGATTGTTCCGAGAGCTCAGCCACGCTCCACTTCTGGAAGAACTCCGGCGTGACTCGTTTGGTGGTCGCTTCGCCCGCAACATGCTTCGCGCCGTTTTCACAAAACTCAAAATGCGAACGCTTGCGATCCGGCTCCGGCCACGCGCAACCCGGACAATCCACTCCACCCGCTTGATTTACATGAAGCAGTGTCCGCACGCCACGGACAAGACCCATCTCATTCGAGAGACTCCTGACCGCCGCAACTATCGACGGCACGCCACCAGCAGCCTTGGCTTTCTTGATTTGATCTGACATCCGGTTCAACAGATTACACGGAAATCTCCGATTTCAAAATCCAGCTAATCTGTGTTAAAAGCCTGACGAGGAAAAAACAATATGACGCTTGCGCGCCGCCTTCGGTCGCTCCTTCTAACCGTTCTCTGCCTATCAATCTTCGGAACAATCGCCAACGCCCAAGTCAAGCCGGCCCGCGATCCGAATCAACCGCTCGATCAGGAGTACACCAACAAGATTCGCGAGTATACGACCGCGCCTTACTTCAACTCGCCTCTCACGGACTACCTGCCCGCTTCGCCTGACGTGCCGACGCCCAAGGCCGTGCTCGGCGACGTGGCGGGCGCGCCCGGCAAGCTGCCGTATGCGGAGGACGTTTACAAGTACATGCGCATGCTCGAGCGCGCGCGTCCGGAGCGAGTTAAAGTCTATACGATCGGCACAACGGAAGAAGGCCGCGAGATGATCGCGGTGGCGATCGCTTCCGAGCAACTGATGTCGAAACTCGAGGAGAACCGCGCCCGGCTCACGAAGCTCGCTGATCCGCGCAGCATCAACATGGACGAAGCGGAAGCCGACCGCCTGGTGACCGCGTCGTTTCCAGTCTATTACATTACTGGCGCGATTCACTCGACCGAAACCGGCTCGCCGACAGCGTTGATGGAGTTGGCTTACCGGCTCGTGGTCGACAATAGCCCTTACGTGAAGTCGATTCGCGACAGTCTCGTAACGCTGATCACGCCGGTTGTCGAAGTCGATGGTCGCAATCGCATGGTCGACGTCTACAACTGGCACCTCGCGAATCCGAACCAGAACTGGCCGCCCTTAATCTACTGGGGGAAATACGTTGCACACGACAACAATCGCGACGCGATCGGACTGTCGCTGAAACTAACGCGCAACGTTCTCGACACCTACATCAAGTGGAAACCGCAGGTGCTGCACGACCTGCACGAATCGGTACCGTACCTTTACGACAACACCATCGGCGATGGTCCATACAACGCCTGGGTCGATCCGATCCTGACCGACGAATGGCAGATGATCGGCTGGCATAACGTTTCGGAGATGACGAAGTTTGGCATGCCGGGCGTCTTCGCACACGGCAACTTCGACACGTGGTCGCCAGGCTATCTGATGTTCATCGCCGCGACTCACAACGGCATTAGTCGTTTGTATGAGACTTTCGGCAACGCCGGCGCCGACACAGTCGAACGAACACTCTCGCCGAGCGAGTATCAACGAACGTGGTACCGCCAGAATCCGCCGTTGCCAAAGGCGAAGTGGTCGCAGCGAAACAACAACAACTACCAGCAAACGGCATTGCTTACGACGCTCCATCACTTCGGCAACAATAGCAAACTGTTTCTGAAGAACTTTTACATCAAGAGCAAACGCTCGATCGAGAAGCCGAAGAACGAAGGTCCGGCGGCTTACGTCTTTCCAGGCGATGAAGTGAGGGCCGGCAACCAAGCCGAGCTGCTGCGCACGTTGCAAACACAGGGCGTGGAGATCAGTAGATCCACGGCGCCATTCACGGTTGCAGTTAAGAGGAAACCAGGCAACGCCACGCCGAGACCATCTCCCGTGGCTTCGCCAACCCCTACGCCAAAAACAGAAGATCGCACTTTCCCGGCGGGCAGTTACATCGTGCGGATGGACCAACCGTACAGCCGCATCGCCGATGCCCTGCTCGATTATCAATACTGGGCGCCCAACGATCCGCAGACAGACATCTACGACGACACTGCCTGGACCATGGGCGAGCTCGCGAATGTCGAAGTGGTGCGCGTCGTGGACACGAAGGTGCTAACGGCGCCGATGGAGTTAATCAAAGGCGACGTGCGCTCTCCCGGAGGCATCACGAGCAGTGGCTCGGTCTACCTGATCAATCACAACGCCGACAACGCCCTCGTGACGCTGCGTTATCGTTTTAAAGACGTCGAGATGGATGCCGCCGAAGAACCTTTCGAGGCTGCCGGACGCAAATTCAATCGAGGCTCGTTCATTATTCGCAAAGGCGCCGGTGAAGAGCTACGACGTGTCGCGAACGAGCTCGGCATACAGGTTTACGCGGTGCCGGATGCTCCGGTGGTAAAAACCCATCCGGTCAGAGCCGCGCGCATCGCGATCATGCACACGTGGCTAAACACGCAGGACGAAGGCTGGTATCGCATCGGGCTCGATCAGTTGCAGGTGCCTTTTGCTTACATCAGCACGCAGGACGTTTCGCGCGATGCGAATCTCAAGAGCAAATACGACGTCATCTTGTTTGCGCCAGTCGGTCGTGGCTCACAGGCGATCATCAGCGGCTTGCCGATGTACGGTAACCCGCTGCCGTGGAAGAAGACGCAACTCACGCCAAACCTCGGCAGCATTGATGAGACTGACGATATGCGACCGGGCCTCGGTTGGAGTGGTTTGCAGAACCTGCAAAAGTTTGTGAAAGACGGCGGACTGTTTATAACGGTCGACGACACAACAGAATTTGCCGTGAACTACGGTTTTACTGCGGGCGTTTCCGTAAGCCGTTCACAACGTTTGCGTGCTGTTGGCGTAATACTGCGAACGAAGATGGTTGACCCCGCGAGTCCGCTCGCTTATGGCTACGGGGATTCGCTGGCGATGTATTGTTCGAATGGTCCGATCTTTAATATCAATAACGGGGTTGGTGGTCGACAACGACCCACACAACGTGCTACCGGTCGAGGCACGCCCGACGATCCTGACGTCCCGCAGGGACGGCCGCCGGCAGAGATTCCGGAGCCACCTCCGCGCGTTGAGCCATGGGAAGCGCCGCCAGTCATGGACGAACAGCTTCGCAATGCGATCGGGTTAATACCGCCGAATCAGCGTCCGCGTGTCGTGCTGCGCTATGCCGACAGCCGCGATCTTTTTGTCTCGGGATTGTTGGATAACGGCGATGAGATTGCGCAGCGGGCAGCAATTATTGACGTGCCATCAGGCAATGGTCACGTGCTGCTCTTCTCGACCAATCCCTTCTGGCGCGGCCAAACCAAAGGAAGCTATTTCCTCGTCTTCAACGCGATCATGAACTGGGACAACCTGAACGCCGGCCGCAAGCTCGCCGCGAAATAGGCCACAAAGAGGCATAAAAGAGTTAGCCACAAAAAGGCACAAAAAGCACAAATAGGTAACCAGATACAGTTATTGATTTTGTGCTTTTTGTGCCTTTTTGTGGCTAACTCTTTTTGTGTCTTTTGTAGTTACCGGTCCCACTCCTTCAACCCTTCAACCACGCGCAGCACCTCGCTGCGTTTCTTCTCGAAGAGCGCGAACATGAAGATGATGGTCGCTCCGGTCACGATTCCCGCGACATACCATAACCACGTCCAACCAAAGTTGATCGACGCGTACCAGATCATCGTGATGATCGATAACAACAGAAAGATCGCTCCCAGCAACAGCAAACCGCGAATGCGAAACATTATTCCCGCAAACACACCTGCCAGCGAGAACGACCCGAGTATCAACGGCAGCCACGGCGAATTCGCCACTCCATTGATGAAGATGTCCGCAGTGGATGCCGCATAGATCGTGACCAGCGAGAGATACCTGACGCCGGTCATCTGATCTTCAGTGAGTTTGTCTTCATTCAGATATGCCGCCAGCAAGACAGACAGCGCCACCGGTATCAACCACAATTGCGGATGTTGCAGGAATCCATAATCCGCCGTGCGTTGCCACACATACCAAAGCCCCGCATTTCCGGCGACCGCGGCCAGCAGACCAAACCCAAACGACCTGCGCAAGATGGATAACAAGCCATACAGCCCGCCGATCAGGAACAACACTAACGAGAAGTCTACTTCAGACGAAGCGAGCCAGAATCCAAGCACCGGCAGCAGTGGCAGAAACGCCCCGGTGCGTTCTATAGGCCGGGCCAGCACGAGTAACTTTCGTTGTCGCAAAGCCTCGCTGGTAACGACACCAAAGTACGCGATTAGCATGACAACTAATGGCCAGTAGCGCTCGATAAAGCCCGTGAACAACCAGGGCATCGTCAGCCTGATGTGCAGGAACAGCAACGCCAGCATCACCTCAGCGACGTACACGTATCTCATACGCCCGCGCTCGGAGAGATTCAACGGGTCGTGACTTGGCGACAACGCGAAGAGCACGCTAATCACGACTGCCGCCACAAGCGTCAAGCCAATCGCAATGAGCGAGAGCGGATGAATTCGTACTGCTCCGAACTCAACCTGATACCGGATCTCAGTCCCGAGACAGAAGAACAGCGCTACAACACCCGCGCTCAACAACCACGGCACGCAAGCGCGCGCGGCGTTGGTCCATTGCGGCCAGCGTGTATTTGCTTTGTCGAGCGCAAACCCGTAGAGCGCCGTTAGACCAAATGTTTCGAGCATCAGGATCACACTGCGATTCAGCCACGTCGCATCAACGCCGGGCGTCAGCCACGACCACCCGATGAGAATGACGCCAACAACACCCGCGCCGATCGCAGCACGTCGCCAGTTCTGCTCACGAACTCCCTCAGCCAACAGACCAAAGGTCAGGAACTGCGCCGCCAATGCTATGCCGGCTGAAACCCGCAATCCAACCTCGAGAAAACTGACATTGATCCAGTAAGCGAGCAACGCAACTATTGCGACGGCGACTATTGAAAAAGCGGAGAGCCAATTGAGTTCGGTAGCATCCGGGCTGATTCGCTCAGGCACACTAAACTGTTTCGCGAAGTCGATGAGTTGCCTGCGCCGTTGCCAGAGGAGAGCGACGAAAACAGTGTAAGTGGCAAGAACGATTGTTGCTGACCAGGCGTATCGCATCGAGCTCAGTTCCAGTTGACGGAGCGCGATCGCACACGCTATCAAGCCTAGTGCGTAAAGACCTCCAACCGCGAATTTCGCGTGACGGTCCCACAAACACGCCGTCATGAATGCCAGCACAGAAAGAAATGTGAGCCACGATAAGAGCGGCGCGTACAATAACGGTCCGCCAATAAAAGAACTCACGATCACAATCAACATCAGGACTCCCAGCGCAGAGAGTGCCGCCAGGTTATGAAAGGACAGAGCCAGAAGTGTTTTCCTTTGCCTGAGGCGCTGCGAGCGCAGCTCTAGCCAGAGCCAAAGAATGCCGGCCAAAGAACCCGCGATTATGTTGGTTAGCAAGAACCGGCTTTCATAAAAGCCGCGCTTTAAAACGAAGGACCACCAGAGCGACACCGCGAGGCTGAACAGAATTCCTGCTGCGTAGATGTATCGTCGCAGCAGTGTTTTCCAGTTCAGGGTTGCAGCGAGAGCGGCGATTGCCAGCAATGGCCCAATGGACCACCAGTAGCTGGTTTGACCATCCGAAAGAGTGCGCAAGCTCAGGACCACTGCAACGCTGCCTATGATTGCCGCGATCTGTCTGCACCTCGATTGCCACTTGTCTACGAAATCGAAGACGAAGCGCAACAAAGGAAGTGTTCTATCGGCGCTCAGCTCGGCTGCCAGGAGCATCAGCCACGCACTCAACGTCATCGATACCGCGAGTGTGTGAAGGCCAACCCAGCCATTTACCTCCGTGGCACTGGCAGCGAGTAGACAACCCACACCCAACAGCAATGCGGCAAGCGTGTCGGCAGAAGATCGTATCGTCCGGTTCGCAGTCAGCCACGCTGCTGCAATAACAGTCGTGAAGAATGTCAACCAGCCGAGAAAACTACCAGCGGCGATTGTGGCCGCTCCAGCCTTCTCAGGCGCTACGACGAGAGTCGTAACTACCGGCAAAAACAAGGCAACATTCAACACAACAGCCAGCGCCAGTTGCAGCTTGAGTAAGTAATCAGCGAGCCGCTGATCGCTTTGACTCAAACCGTTTTCCCAACGTCCACGTGTGCTGAGCCACGGCAACAGATAGGCGGCGAACGTCAGCGCATTCAGTTGGACCAGTCGCACCAGAACCACACGATCCATCAAGCCACGGGAAGTGACGACTGCGAGCAGAAACGCGAGGGTGACAGTCGCATTAAAGAGAGCGCCCGCGTAGAAGGCGAAGCGCGGCATGCGCT
>JAICQI010000581.1 GCA_025937955.1 Pyrinomonadaceae bacterium | reverse complement strand
TCGGGACTGCCAGTGACGCTGCGATCGCGATGGAACTCGGCGCCGATGGCGTGTTGATGAACACAGCGATCGCGGAGGCTGAGGATCCGGCGAAGATGGCCACTGCGATGAAGCTAGCGATCGAAGCGGGGAGATTGGCCTATCTCGCCGGCCGCATGCCGAAGCGACTGTATGCGAGCGCGTCGAGTCCGTTGCAAGGCGTTATTAAATAAGCCACGGATTACACGGATTGTTTACGGGTTTACCCGGAGCGCAATGTCGATGCGTTCCTGCTCGCGCATGACGCGGTCGCCGAGGTCGGTCGTCGAGATCGTGGGGTAGGAGCCGCCTTTTACTTTCAAACAGCCGGCCGCAATCAAGGCCTCAATGTAGAGTTGAAGATCATCGGCGGCCATGTCCTTGAGTAATCCATAAGTCGACAACTCATTAAGACCCGCGGTCAGCACTTGTTTCGCCGCCGAGCCGCGCAGTGTTGATACGAGCATCTTTCTGCCGAAGCGTCCGTTCATGCGTTTGGCACAGGCGAGTATTTTTCGCACGCGCAGCAGTTCGTCGTCAGTGGGCGCGCGTGGCGTCACATCGGCGGGAAGAGATGGTGTTGGGCTTTCCTCGAGCTCAGCCTGATACGAAGGAGCGACAGTTGTTGGTTTGCAGTTGCCGCACGTGCCGCATTGTCGCTCGTGATTACGATCGCCGAAGTAGTTGAGAATGTGCGCGCGGTAACAGTAATCGGTGTAGCAGAAGTCGATCATCGCGCGTAGCTTGCGTCGCTCAAGCTCGCCCCGACGCGAGATGTCGCGTGGATCGACGCGCAGTTGCGTTGCTGGAACATTGTCGAGCATCAGAATGCTGCGACCTTGTTGCGCGCCACGCCCGCCTCGATTGAGCGCGGGCGCCGTGCGTTGAATATGTCCCGCACGTTCGAGCACGTAGAGCGCGGATTGTACGGCCATCTCGTTGCGCTCGCCGGTGCGTCGTGCGATCTCGGCAGTTGAGAGTTCGATTTTTCTTAGTTCTGTGGCTGCAAGCGCGTCGTAAACCTGCTTGATTACGGTGAAATCCGGATACGAGCCTTCGATGAAGAAGTCGTGCGTGTTCTTGTCAGCATAGTTGAAGAGCAGGACACAGGTTGAAGGCAAGCCATCGCGTCCGGCACGCCCGATCTCCTGGTAGTAAGCCTCAATCGAGCCAGGCATCTGGTAATGGACCACGAAGCGGATGTCAGGCTTGTCGATGCCCATGCCGAAGGCGTTGGTGGCGACAATCATCTGCGTGCGACCGCTCATGAAGTCTTCCTGTGCCTTGACGCGAACGCCATCACTCATACCGGCGTGATATTCCGAAACTCTTAAGTTGACCGCCTTCAACTTAGCGCCGACTTGCTCGACCGCTTTGCGAGTCGATGCATAGATGATCCCCGAGCCGCGAATGTTTTGTGCGAGGGCGCGAATGCGTGAGATCTTCTCCTTCTCCTTTTCAGTGTGGACCACTTCGATCGAGAGGTTCGGGCGGTCGAAGCCGCTGACGAATGTTTGCGGTTGATTGAGTCCTAACTGCTGAATGATGTCCGAGCGGACGTAAGGCGTGGCGGTGGCGGTAAGTGCGAGCGTTTGCACCTTGCCCAACGACCGGATCACGTTTTTCAGGCGCAGGTAATCGGGACGAAAGTCGTGACCCCAGGTTGAGATACAGTGCGCTTCGTCAACTGCAAACAGCGAGATCGGGATCTGTTGCAGAGCGGAGTTGAAGCGGCTGCTGCGAAAGCGTTCCGGTGCGACGTAGACGAGTTTGTGTTCGCGGCGACGGAGGGATTCGATGCGCGCGCGTTGTTCCGATTCTGAGATCGAGCTGTTGATAAAGGTCGCGGGCAGGCCGCGTGCATGCAGTGCGTCAACCTGATCTTTCATCAGCGCGATCAACGGAGACACGACGAGCGTCGCGCCGTCGAGGATCATGGCGGGCAGTTGATAACACAGGGACTTGCCGCTGCCGGTGGGCATGACGACGACGGCGTCTTTGCCTTCCAGGATCGATCCGATCACTTCGCGCTGGCCTTCGCGAAAGTCTTCGAAGCCAAAATGCTTTTGGAGCGAAGCGATTGCATCTGTGAGCGAATGCATGCGCGAGAGTCTATCAATTCGCACAAATCCGCGGCAAAAAACTTATGTTTCTCGGGTTGGGCGGAGAAAGAATGAAGTCTGCCATGTTGTTACGTGTGTCGGTGCAGCCGTTGGACGCACGCAGTATCGCGTTCGTGTTGCTGGCGGCGGGAGCAGGGGCTGAGCCGCGAAAGCAGTTCGCAGTGTTGCCGTAGCCGACCAAATCGACGATGTTCGAGTCGTTTGGACACGTGCCTGATAGCGCAGTTGAGCTCTTCACCAGCGCGACTTTGCCTGAAGCCGCGGCCATTGCGATCGTACCTGTCGCATCCGGTGTAGGTAAGACAACTCCGGTGCTGCCGCCAGAACTTTCCTGAATGAGATAGTACTGTCCGGGTAGCAACGTTACTGATGTCAGCGGCGTCACCGACCATGTTGAAGCAGTCGCGCTCGCATACTGCACCGACCAACCGCTCAGGTTAACGCTCACGTTTCCGCGGTTGAAGATCTCGATGAAATCGTTTCGGAAAGGAGCGCCTGAATTCCCGCCACCACCGAAGACCTGGCTGATAACGATCGCTGGCGAAGACTCGGGTGCTGGAGATGGAGATGGAGAAGGTGACGGCGATGGTGATGGTGAGGGTGTCGGAGTTGAGCCACTGATTAACACGGATGCTGAATTGCTCTGTATGCCGTTCGCGTTGACGATTAACACGGATCTGCCCGCTCCGCGCAGATCAGCGGGGACCAGGACGTTTATTTGATCCAGTCCGGAGAATGAGGTGGTTGAGACTGCCTCAACAAGCACTGGCTTGGCGTTGATTGTCACTGAGACATTGGTCGCTTGAATTACGCCAGTCGCGAAGATGGATAACCGCAGTTTTCCGTTAGACGGATCGAATGGGGCAGTCGTGAACGTATCAGCGTCGAGAATGATGGCATCGCCGCGACCGTCGCCGGTGATAGTGAACACACCGGGAGCTGCGCCAGAAATCATTGCCTCTGCCCTCGACGACAAGCCTTCCGCGTTGGTCACCAGGAACTCCGCCGGTCCACTTGCTAGTTCAACAGGCACCACGATGACGACTTCCTCCGCAGACGCATGAATGATCTGCGCCGATCTGCCGTTTACTATCACCGTGGGCGTCTCTGTTTTTGAGACCAGCGCAGTGCCGCGAATCTTTGCGATACTGCCAGGTGCAATCCGCATCGGCTCAGGCTCGTTTCCTCCGGCGGCAGCATTGAGAACAGTCGCCGTACCGATTGACCGCGGCGCAATCGTGGCCAGATAAATCTCGCTGTTGTTGCGAAAATCGTCGTCGCTAACTGGCCCGGAAACTATTCGCGGAAAACTAAAGGCCACTAGCGAACCGTCGAAACTGAGCGACGCGACAACTTCCGCCGTCGCAAACGAAGACGCATTTGTGATCTGTTGTGTTTGTCCGGTTGGCAGATCCAGAACGTAGAGTTCGACACCACCATCGCTCGCATTCGTGACGCGACGCCGTGTAGCAAAAGCGACACGCCTTCCGTCGCCGCTAATCGTCGGTTGTAGCTTCACGTCGACAACTCTCGAGCCCAACTGCGTCAGTTGGCGGATCGAATTATCACGACCGTCAAAAAGGAACACCTGCGATTGATTCGGCGCGGTCTGCGCTGAATAGACCAGCCGCATGCCATCGTTGCTGATCGCACGTCCTTCTGTGAGAGATAGTTCAGGTACGCTCGCAGCCAGCACACGCGTCGTCGCCGTCTGTGTTTCGATCAAGACCAGATCTGAAGTCCCGGTTTTGTAATAGACGCGCGATCCGTCGGCACTAACCTTTGGGGTGCCTGCGGAATGATCGGATGTGTTGTTCGTCAGTTGTGTGTATCGCTGAGCTACCGCGTCGAATAAATAGATCTCGTAACTGAGGTCGGGATTGAGCCCACTGAGATTTCGATTCGATGAGAACGCAATAATGTGTCCGTCAGCGGTCACGGACGGTTGAAAGTTGCCATCGCTCAGCCGTGAAGTGACATCAGCCGGCTCCGTTTGTGTAATCTGCAGCAGCTTCGAACCGTCGAACAGAAAGATCTCCGAGTTTCGATCGGCATTGCGCCCCAATAAATCCTCCGTGGATGCAAATGCAACTATCCTGCCGTCGCTCGATAACGCGGGACTGACAGCACGCGTGCCTCCAATCTCGTCAAAAACCGGCCCATCAAGACCAGCGCGAATCGCGTGAAACGAAGAATTCGCCCCAGTTTTCGCAAGATCCGCTGAAGACT
>JAICQI010000932.1 GCA_025937955.1 Pyrinomonadaceae bacterium | reverse complement strand
TCACTCGAACTCGCGGATATTAATGCCGGCGAGTTCATAACTGCCATCCCCGAAGCGTTGTATCCGCTCGGAGCCTGGATAGCAGTCAGAGACTACCTCTTTGTCGAGACGATCGAGAATGTTTCCTCGCAGTTGCGCGTGTACGACCTCACAGGAAAGGTCGTCAAAGAAGTCGTGTTGCCAGGCATCGGCTGTATCAATTCGCTGAGCGCAGAGCCGGAGTCGGACGAGCTTTTGATTTCGTTTTCGTCGTTCCTGATACCCAAGGCTGTGTACCGGATGGATCTCGAAACGCTCGAGCACAAACCCTATCACCAAAACGAAGTGCCATTTAATGCGGACTCTTTTGAACTCGAACAGTGGTGGGTTAAATCGCGCGACAAAAACCGCGTACCGATGTTTCTGGTTCATAAAAAAGGGATGGAGCGCGATGGCAATAACCCTGTGGTGATCCATGGCTATGGCGGCTTTGGTGTCAGTCTCCTGCCAGCGTTTATGCCACAAGTGATTCCCTTCCTTGAACGTGGCGGAATCTATGTAATCCTTAACGCGAGAGGTGGCGGAGAGTTTGGCGAAGAGTGGCATCGCGCCGGCATGCGTGAGAATAAGCAGAACACCTTTGACGACTTCATCGCCGCCGCAGAGTGGCTGATTGACGCCGGGTACACCCAGCCCTCGAAATTAGGTTGTTTCGGGTGGAGCAACGGTGGGTTGTCGGTCAACGCTGTCGCTGTACAACGTCCTGATCTATGGAGGGCGGTGGTCGCCGGTGCGGCTGTCACCGACATGGCCCGTTTTCACAGGGCACACGGCGGCCGTCACTGGATCGCCGACTACGGTTCACCGGAAGATCCGAGTGACCTCGAATTCCTCATACAGTACAGCCCTTATCACACGCTGCCAGAAAAGATCGAAGCGCCTGCGATATTAACCATCGCCCCAGACAACGACGATCGCGTCGCTCCCTGGCACAGTTACAAAATGCACGCCGCCTGGCTTGCCGCAAATCTGTCCCCAAACCCAATTCTCCTGCGCCGTGAAGAACAAGCAGGCCATCGCGGCAGCCCCGCAACGAGCAGAACCATTGCCCGTTATGCCGATATCTGGGCCTTCTTTTTCTGGCAACTTGGCCTGGACTGATGCTCACGCCGGAAAGTTGGCGCCGCTAAGGGGCGTTACTCACAAGCTACAAAGTAACGCCCCAGGATCTGGGCGTGGGGTGAGGCGATTCAACATTGGCTGCTTTATATCTGCCGCCCAATCCAATCGCAAGATTCACTTAGAAAACGCCCGGTTCAAATTCGATGCAAGTGCTCCTACATAGAAACGTACTTAATTGACTTACCAGACTCACGATCCTACTTCTTGCATAGCAGCGCTGGTCGGGACTAATATCAGCCCACCAGGGCTCGTTCTACTCGCGCAAAGAGGTTAATCTCTTGAAGTTGGCCTCACCACAGATCGACACGTTTACTTCGGCTCCTAATGCGGAGGCTCTATCTCGGTGTGAGATCGCACTGAAACTAAAAGACCAAGCGAACTATAAGGGCGCACTGGAGATCATGCGTCCTTTGTGGCGCGGTGTTGGCGAGCGCCCTGACACGGAAAGACTTGTCTCAAGTGTTGCGGCAGAGGTGTTGCTGTGCACAGGCATTCTTACCGGTTGGATCGGCAGCCTAAAACGCATCAAGGAAGCGCAAGAGATTGCAAGGAATCTGATCCCTGAAAGCATCAGCTACTACGAGTCGCAAAGCGACATAAAGAAGGTTGCAGAAGCACGGATAGAGATTGCTTACTGCTATTGGCGTGAGGGTAAATTGGATGAAGCACGGATCATGCTTCTTGACGCACTGGAAAGACTGACCACGCCGGGGATTACAAGAGCGCGAGCACTACTCAGATTGGCTATTGTCGAACGGTCGGCAGACAGGTACCACGATGCGTTAAAAATCCTCACTGATAACTCTTCATTATTTGCGCGAATTACGCATCATGCAACAAAAGGTGATTACCACAATGAACTCGCGATTACATTAGAAGAAATCGCGGTCGCGGATAGCCGCCCCGACTACTTTCAACGTGCGCTCACCGAATACAAAGCAGC
>JAICQI010000908.1 GCA_025937955.1 Pyrinomonadaceae bacterium | reverse complement strand
TC
Source organism: Pyrinomonadaceae bacterium (assembly GCA_025937955.1). Taxonomy (GTDB): domain Bacteria; phylum Acidobacteriota; class Blastocatellia; order Pyrinomonadales; family Pyrinomonadaceae; genus PSRF01. Next base: position 2,297 of record JAICQI010000908.1, on the reverse strand, counting down.
GCACAAAAATCGGAAAGAGATGCCACGGGCTTGTCCCGTGGAGCATCACGATCTCCGCTACACGCCGGCTTAAAAAACCTCGCTTGGATGCCACGGCCTTGTGCCGTGGAGGCTCACGTTCGCAGCTATGTAGCTTCTACCGTGAACCGCCACGGGACGAGCCCGTGGCATCTGGGGCTTGGGGTTTTGGATCGTTTGTTAGCTGCGAGCGTGAAGCTCCACGGGGCAAGCCCGTGGCATCTTTCAGGAAGTCACTGTGAAGTAATTGATTCTTCCATCAATCTCTCGGGCATGAGCGGGACGTGATTAAAGCTGATGCCGGTAGCGTGCTCGATGGCGTTCAGGATGGCGGGCGCGGCGCCGTCCATGGGGAGTTCGCCGATTCCTTTGGCGCCGCCGGGGCCGTAGGCGTATGGGTTCTCTTCGAAGTACACGCGAATTGGAGGGATGTCGGCCGGCGTCGGGATGATGTAGTTGGTCATCTGATTGTTTGCCATGCGACCATCTTTCCAGACCACGTTCTCAAACAACGTGAAGCCGATCGCCTGGGCAACGCCGCCTTCGATCTGTCCGGCAGCTAGTACCGGATTCAGAACCCGCCCAACCTCCTGCAACGCTACAAAATCCTCGACCCGCGCTTCGTACGTCAACTCGTCAAACGAAACTTCAGCCACATAAACCGCCCATGCATACGCGCCGTATGCATCGCCCTGATACTTCTCATCGTCCCAGTGGACGTTCGGTGGTGGTTGATATGTGGACGACGTTTTCAACGAGCCAAACTTCGAGAGGTACTCCGCACACGCCCTTTTGAAACCAGATTCATTGTACTCTGGTGATAACAAACCACTGCCAATCAACGTTTGCTTCAAACCCATCACAGCCGACTCGACAAGCTTGCCAACAACCATCGACGTGCGCGACGCCACGGTTGGTCCACTATTCGGCACCAGGCCGGTATCAGGTTGAACGATCTCGATCGAATCAAAATCGAGCCCGAGTGCTTCCGCCGCGATTTGCGAAAAGATCGTGTTGGTGCCCTGGCCGATCTCGGTGCTGGCGGCGAGTACGCGTACTTTACCTTCGGCGGTCGCTTCCGCGGACACGACTGACTGCAAAAAGACCTCGCCGGATCCGGTGAACCCCGCGCCGTGCATGAAAGTCGCAAAGCCAATCCCTCTCTTTTTTGAGAAGCGACCATTGCGCGCCGCATTCTCGCGTGCGAATTGTTCGCGCTTCGCATGGTATTCGCTTAGCTGAAGCGCGCGCGTGAGCAGTTGGTCCATGTCAACGCGCTCGCGAATCACCTGGCTCGTCGCTGTCGTTTGACCTTCGTGAACGAAGTTGCGCCGGCGAAACTCTTCCGGACTCAGCCCGACTGCGTGCGCCACCTTATCCATGTGTCGCTCTTGCGCGAAGATGCTCTGTGGCGCGCCAAAACCTCTGAACGCGCCATGGGGTGGAACGTTAGTGGCAACGGCACGGCTGTGTATCCTCACGTTAGGACAGAAGTATGGACCAGCAGCGTGAATAGTGCCGCGTGAGAGCACGACAGGTGAAAGCGTGCAATACGCGCCGCCGTCGATGACGAAGTCAATCTCCATCGCGAGCAGTTTGCCGTCCTTCGTGACGGCGGTCTTGTGACGCGTACGCGAAGGATGACGCTTCGTGGTGGCTACCATGTCTTCCGCGCGGTCGTAGATGATCTTGACTGGCTTACCCGACTTCCAGGCAAGCAATGCAGCATGGCCCGCGATCAGCGACGGATACTCTTCTTTGCCGCCAAACCCACCGCCGGTCTCAGTCTGAATGATGCGAATCTTCTCTTCCGGCAGGCCAAACAGTTTCACGAGCGCTTTGTGAACGTAGTAAGGGCACTGCATCGAGCCCCAGACGGTGACGCCTTCGGATGCGTTCGCGATCGCGATGGCGCCGTTGTTCTCGATGTAGAGTTGTTCCTGCGCACCGGTTTCGTATTCACCTTCAACGATGAAATCCGCTTTGGACCACGCTTCGTCAACATTGCCTTTATCGACGAGAAACTTCTTGAAGACATTGTCTTCGCCCCAGATGATCTCCTTCTTTGCGAGCGAGTCGTCGAGAGAGAAGATGGCGGGCTGTTCTTCGATCTCTATCGCCACGTTACGTCGTGCTTCTTCCAGCAAGTACTTGTCATGGTGCGCAAGCAGCAACACCGGCTCTTCCGGATGATTTACAAAGTCCGCGGCGAGAAACGGTTGATCGGTCAGGATCAAGGCGACGTAGTTGGCGCCGGGAATGTCTTTGGCAGTGACGAT
>JAICQI010000336.1 GCA_025937955.1 Pyrinomonadaceae bacterium | reverse complement strand
TGGTAAATGAAGAACTAGGCAAACTTCCTACGGAAAAAGCTAAGTTCATTGTTCAGGCTGCAGATGAGGTGATCGAAGGCAAGCTGGATGAACATTTTCCCCTGCGTGTCTGGCAAACGGGCAGTGGCACGCAAACCAACATGAACGCCAACGAAGTGATCTCCAATCGAGCGATCGAGCTCGCCGGCGGCGTAGTTGGCAGCAAGAATCCGATTCATCCAAACGACGACGTGAACATGTCGCAGTCGTCAAACGATACGTTTCCGACGGCTATGTACATCGCGGCCGCCGAGCAGTTGAACGTGCTGATACCGCGCGTTCAGTTACTGTACGGCGCCATCATTGCGAAGGCGCAGGAGTTCGCGGGCGTGGTGAAGATTGGAAGAACGCATCTTCAGGACGCTACACCGCTGACCGTCGATCAAGAAATGGGCGGATGGGCCAGCCTCGTCGAGCGCGATATCGAACGATTAAAACAAGCAATGCCCGGCCTGCTCGATCTTGCCATTGGCGGCACCGCAGTCGGCACCGGACTCAATTCACATCCGGAATTCGGAGAACGGGCCGCGAAGAAAATTTCCGAGCTGACGGGTTTGCCATTCAGATCACACCCAAACAAGTTTGCCGCACTGTCAGGACACGACGAGCTCGTATTCGCCAGCGGCGCTCTCAAGACACTCGCCGGTTCGTGTATGAAGATCGCCAACGACGTGCGCTGGCTCGCATCTGGACCGCGCTGTGGTCTGGGTGAATTGATCCTGCCGGAAAACGAGCCGGGCTCGTCGATCATGCCCGGCAAGGTAAACCCGACGCAGAGCGAAGCGCTAACCATGGTCGCGGTGCAGGTCTTTGGCAACGATCTGGCGACCAGTTTTGGCGGATCGCAAGGCAATTTCGAGCTGAACGTTTACAAGCCAGTGATGATTCACAACTTTCTGCACTCGGTGACACTGCTGCGTGATGCGATTCAGAGCTTTGTAGAGTTTTGCATCTCCGGAATCGAGATCAACCGGGATCAGATCGAAGATCATTTAAGACACTCCCTAATGCTCGTGACCGCTTTGAATCCTCACATTGGTTACGACAGAGCTGCCCAGGTTGCAAAGAACGCTCACAAGAAGAAAATTAGTTTGCGCCAATCGGCCGTGGAACTCGGTTTTCTGACTGGTGAACAGTTTGATGAATTGGTGATCCCGGAAGAGATGACGCATCCCTGACGCGAATCTGGCGTGCCTAACAAGAACGATAAAGTAAAAGAGAACGTCGGCGGGGCGTATTACGTGGATTCGTCGTGCATCGATTGCGACGTGTGTCGCGATACCGCCCCCGACAATTTCATGCGCTGCGACGAAAACAACTATTCCTTTGTTTACAAGCAGCCGGAGACTGACGACGAAAAAACGCTCTGCGATGAAGCGATGAGTTGTTGCCCGGTCGAGGCAATAGGCAACGACGGTTAAAACGGATTTTTATAAGACAGATTCTGACGGATCGGATGATCCGTGAGAATCTGTTTTTTTAATCCGCGTTATCCGCGGCACGGAATTCGCAGTCCTACCCTTGAATGAACGCATTAATGGACGGTAACAAAACACGGTTTCGTGTCGCGGGCAAGTTTTTGTCTTTGGCGCGTTCTGTATTTTCGCCGCCGATTCCAACTCTCCCTCGGCTGTGAGATTCTAGGACCAAAGAGGAGAGACTATGAAGCGACTACTACTTATCACGAGCGTTATGGCAGTTATTCTCGGAACTGCCACCGTTCTGCATGCCAAAGAGATAACCGTCCGCGGAAAACTGCAAAAAACCGTCGAAGCTGGGGGATGGTTAATCGTTAAAGACGACACCAAATATCTGATTCTGAACCCGAAGAACTTTGACAGTAACGACTGGTTCAAAGTGGGGGCAAACGTCGAAGCGGTCGGCGAAGTAAAAGAAGTGATGACCATGTTCATGGAAGGCACTCCTTTCGAAGTGAAGTCCATGAGGCCACTTGATAAAGCCGATCAAGCCGTGATCACGCCTGGGCGACTCACGCGCGTAATGGTCGTCGGTGATTCCATCGTTCAGGCCCAACCTGATACTGCAATCCTGACGATTGCAGTAGTCACTCAAAACCGCAGCGCGATCGAGGCCCAACAGGAAAACGCCACGAAGACTGACGCAGTCCTGCGCGCCTTGAAAGCGGCTGCCGGCGCGGGCGCCGAAGTGAAGACCAGTGGCTACGCCCTGCAACCGCAGCGCGTTTACAAAGAAGGCCAGCCACCGACGATCTCCGGTTACGAAGCGCGCAACATGGTCACAGTCACGATGAGTGATCTGAACAAGATAGGCAGCGTGATCGATGCCGCGGCGCAAGCTGGTTCGAATGACGTGTCAGGCATCGCGTTCACGTTGCGACAGGATCGGCCGGCGCGCGATCGAGCGTTGAGCGAAGCAACCCGCGAAGCGATGAGCAAGGCGCAGGTGATCGCGCAGTCGTTGGGCGGGCGAGTGATGCGGATCGTGGAGGTTCAGGAAGACGGATTTCAGCAGCGACCGCCCGTGCCGCTTTATCAAACCGAATCGTTTGCGACTGCCGCGAAAGTGGCGACGCCGATCGAGGTCGGTTCGCTGGAAATAAATTCGAGAGTTCAAGTAATTGCGGAGGTGGAAACTAATTTATAAAGCCGCAGATCCCTCGGAGATCTGCGGTCAAACTAAGGAGGGGAAGCAATGGCCAGATACAGAAACGACCAGGATGACGAGAGGGACTATTACCGGCGCGAAGACCGAATGAGACGCGAAAACCTTGGCGGATACGACGAACCATACCGAGGCGGTCGTCAATTCGACATGGAACGGCGACCCGAATACAACCGCGGCAGATTCGGTGAGCGCGCTGAATATGACTACGACGAACCACGGTACGCCGAATATCGTGGCGAGCGTAATCGCGACGACAGGCGCAGTACCCTTGACGAGCTGCGCGGAGATATTACCGGTGGCAGATGGCGCGATCGAGAGCACTACTCTTCGGATCGTTCGCGGTTACGTTGCCGCGACATCATGACTCGCGACCTCGTGGTTGCCACACGCGACACGACGCTGGTTGAAGTCGCGCGCCTGATGAAACAGGAAGACGTGGGCGTGATTCCGGTGGTCGAGTATGACGTTCCCGCGGGTAACGGCAGAAGTGAGAACCCCGATCGCACTTATGAAGGACGTAATTACGCGCGTGGCAAATTAATCGGTTTGATCACTGACCGCGACATCGTCGTGCGTGCAGTTGCGGACAACAAGGACTGCGCCAGCGTACGTGCGGAAGACATCATGTCGGTCGATATTTACACCGCGAAACCGAACGATCGCGTGGTCGATGTGATTCGGAAGATGGGCGACAAACAGGTCCGGCGTATTCCGGTAACTAACGACAATGGTTACCTTGTCGGCAACATCTCGATGGCCGACCTCGCGCTCGAAACTCAGCAGGATCGCGAATTGGCGGAGGCTCTCGAGGACATCTCGAAGGGCTCTTCGTTCTGGAATCGGCTCTTTGGCTGATTGAGGCAGATCAATATAGGTCCTATAGGACTTATAGGACCTATGTTGATCGCGCGGTTCAATTTACCTTATTCTCTTGCTATGCGAGACATCGAACACGAGTTCTCGCTGATCCGAACGGATCGGCGGGTGGTACCGTCTGGGCGCCTCTGGAATCCAGCCGCGGATGTTTATAAATCTGCCAACGGCTGGATCGTTAAGGTGGACCTGGCTGGAGTCTGTTCTGACGAACTGGAGATCGATCTGCGCGAATCGCTGCTGACTATTCGTGGCTGTCGCCGCGACACGCATATTCACGATGGCTGCGTTTACCAACAGATGGAAATCACCTACAGTCGTTTCGAGAAGTCGATACAGTTTCCGGCGCCGATTGAAGGAGCGTCGATACGTCGGGATTACAAGGATGGTTTTCTGATTATCGACGTGCGCAAACAGGATTAATCATGCCGGAATCTGCTGAAAACATGCCGACGCCGCCAGCCCCCGAAACACGGAACCCAGGAGAACCGTTCGAGGTTGCTGTGCTGGCACTGCAAAACCTCACGGTCTTTCCGGAAACAGTTGTGCCCCTGGGTATCGGACGGCCACGCTCGCTCGCCGCTGTCGAAGCCGCGCTGGCAACTCCGGAAAAACTGCTCGCTTGCATAACCGTTCGTCCAGATCGCTCCGACGACACTGATGCCAAACGCGATGACCTGTACGAGGTCGGCACGCTGGTGATGATCAAGCGCATGGACCGGACCGAAAACGGCATGCGCATCATCGTGCAAGGCACCGAACGCGTCCGAGTGCGCCAGTGGAAGCAGGAAGATCCTTACTTGCGCGCGGAGATGGAGATTCTGCCTGAGCCGAATGTTGTCGACTCGGAGCACGTGGAGGCAACCAAACGCAACCTCCAGCAGATGATTACGGAGGCTTTGGCGTTACTGCCAAACGTGCCGCCCGAAGTTCGAATCGCCGTGCTCGGTCAGGTCGATGCGGTTCGGCTGTCGTACTTCCTCGCTTCGATCCTCAATCTCGGCGTCGAGGAAGAGCAGAAGATGCTCGAGGCAAATACTGCTGACGAGCTTGTGCGCGCGGCGCACACCAGTCTCACTCGCGAAGTGGAAATACTGCAACTACGATCGAAGATCGCTTCGGAAGCGCAGGTGGAAATGGACAAGGCCCAGCGCGACTACGTGCTGCGCCAGCAGATGCGCGCGATCCAGAAGGAGCTGGGCGAAGACGAGACCGGCGAAGCTGCTGAAACCGAGTTGCTGCGAGAGCGCCTCGAGAAAGCCGAGCTGCCGGACGAGGTGCGCACGGAAGCCGATCGTGAGTTGAGGCGGTTACAGCGCCTGCCGCCGGCGGCGCCTGATTACCACGTCATTCGCACCTATCTAGAGTTTATTTTGGAGTTGCCGTGGCTGAAGTCATCGGAAGACAAGCTCGAGCTGGCTGAAGCGCGTCGCATTCTTGACGAAGATCACTACGGGCTCGAAGACGTTAAGGAACGTATTCTCGAGTTTCTGGCAGTCATCAAACTGCGACCTGACACGAAGAGCCCGATATTGCTGTTTGTCGGACCACCGGGAGTCGGCAAGACGTCGCTCGGTCGATCGATCGCGCGGGCGTTGGGCCGGCAGTTTGAACGAATGTCGCTGGGCGGCGTGCGCGACGAAGCTGAGCTGCGCGGTCACCGGCGCACGTACATCGGCGCGATGCCGGGTCGAATCGTCCAGTCGATACGCCGCGCTGGAGTAAATAACCCGGTGCTGATGCTGGACGAGATCGACAAGCTCGGCAACGACTATCGTGGTGACCCGGCTGCCGCGCTGCTCGAGATTCTCGATCCACAGCAGAACAACTCGTTCCGCGATCATTATCTCGATCTGCCGTTTGATCTATCGAAGGTCTTTTTCATCGCTACCGCGAATCAGCTCGGTCCGATTCCGGCTCCACTGCGCGACCGCATGGAGATCATTGCGCTGGCAGGCTATAGCGATCGTGAAAAGCTCGAGATTGCTAAACGTTACCTGGTACCGAGACAAGTCACCGAGAACGGACTCAACAATGCGCAGCTAAAGATCGCCGATGACACGATCGAGTTGATTGCATCGCGCTACACACGCGAAGCCGGTGTGCGCCAGTTGGAACGGAACATCGGCAGCATCGCTCGAAAAGTCGCGCTGAAGATTGCGCAAGCAGAGTCTGAGTCGGTGACCGTCACTGCCGCTGACGTTCGTGAGTATCTTGGACCGCCGCGCTTCTATCCGGAACAGGCGCGCAAGGAACTGCACGCCGGTGTGGCGACGGGAATGGCCTGGACTGAAATGGGCGGCGAGGTGCTGTTCATCGAAGCCACGTTGCTGCCGGGCGGGCATGGATTAACGATCACCGGACAGCTCGGCGAAGTGATGCAGGAGTCGGCGCGCGCAGCACAGTCGTACTTGTGGTCACACGCCGCGGAGTTTGGTATCGACCCTGCGATCTTCAAAGACTTTGGAGTTCACCTGCACGTGCCGGCCGGCGCGATTCCGAAAGACGGACCGAGTGCAGGCGTGACGATCACGTCGGCGTTGGCTTCGTTGTACACCGGGCGACGCGTACGACCTGACACGGCGATGACCGGCGAGATCACGTTGTCTGGATTGGTCTTTCCCATTGGCGGTGTCAAGGAGAAGGTCCTGGCAGCGCACCGGGCAGGCATCCGGCGAATCATTTTGCCGAGCCGCAACGAGGCCGACGTTGACGAGATACCGGAAGACGTTAAGAAAGAATTGCAAATCGTTTTTGTATCGGGAATCGCGGAGGTGATCGACGCGGCCCTGGAGGTGCTCGTGGCCAACCCGCCACCATCACCCGCGCTCCTCGATTCCGCGCGTGCACACCGTCCCGATCCGGAACCACAACCGCTCACCGTAAAGGGTTAGAAAGCCCGCGAAGCGGGCGGCAGCATAAAGCCTTGGGCGCAAGCCCCGGGATCACGATTAAATAAAGCCATAGAGCCCGCGAAGCGGGCGGCAGCCGATCAGCTGTCGCCCGCTTCGCGGGCTCTTATTCATTGCTTCATATTTCCTGGGGTTTGCGCCCCA
>JAICQI010000030.1 GCA_025937955.1 Pyrinomonadaceae bacterium | reverse complement strand
GCTGCGTGTCCGTCTTGTCCCGATTTTACCTTTATAATATTTATTGCCCCGGGCGGGGCCCCCCCGGCCGCCCCCCCCTGAGTCGGTGCCCCTTCTTTTTGTGGGGGCCCCCGCGCCGCCCCCGCCCGGGACGGGGTTCTTTGAACTCTGAAACCTGAATTTCATTTGTTACGGATAAGTACGGTAGCATTAGTAGCTCATGCCCGGAGTTGAAGAATACGTCGGCGAGGTGCTTGACGATAAGTACCGCCTCGAACACCTGCTCGGAAAAGGTGGGATGGGCGCCGTGTACCTCGCGACTCACCTCGGCACGGAACGTTACGTCGCTCTGAAGCTCATCTCGCCTCAGTTCATGCGCAACAACGAGTTTGTCGAGCGCTTCAAGCGCGAAGCGCGCGCCGCCGGACGGCTGCGTCACCCAAACGTGGTTGACGTAACGGACTTCGGCTTTGCGCGCGTGAAGGCCGGCCAGGTGGCTTACCTCGTGATGGAGTATCTCGACGGCTGCACACTCGGCGACGTTTTGGCTGAAGAGAAGCGTTTGCCGCTCGAGTGGGTTGCCGACATTCTCGATCAGGTCTGTTCCGCGGTTCATGAAGCACACCAGCAGGGCATCATCCATCGTGATCTTAAGCCCGACAATATCTGGCTCGAACCGAATCGCCTGGGAGGTTATCGCGTCAAGGTTCTCGACTTCGGCATTGCCAAACTCGGTGAGGCCAGCGCATCGTCGCGAGATGACGATCCGGCGGCAACGATCATCGATGACGTCGCAGACGCGGCGGCGGCGTCGCTTACAGGCGCGCATCTTGAATCAGACACGTTGCTCCGGGCCGATGATGAACCGCTCACACAAGGCTTCAAGATCAAAGCCGGCGGTGAGGATGTGGGAACGTTGCTACACGATCCGAATACCGCGGTGGACGACGATGGCACGTTGCTCTTCGATCAAGGCACGCACTCGTCTAGTCGACACAACGCGCATCGCACAACTGTAGACCAGGGATCGGCGCTGACCCGCGTCGGCGCGATCATGGGCACGCCGCTGTACATGTCGCCCGAACAATGTGGCGGCGGTTACGTCGACACGCGCTCGGACATTTACAGCCTGGGCGTGATTGCTTACCAGATGCTGGCCGGTGAGCCGCCCTTCGCAGGCAATACTTCGACTGTCATGCGCGCGCATCGCGAGCAGCAGCCGAAGGATCTGCGCGAAACTGCCAACAAGATCCCGAAACGAGCCGCCAAGGTCGTGATGTCGGCGTTGTCGAAGAATCCAGGCGAACGTCCGCAAACTGCGTTTGCGTTTGCGAGTGCGCTGCGCGCACACAGTGAAGGGGTCGGGGCGCTTTATCGACGCGCATTCGCTCTTTACAGCGAATACTTTCCGAAGTTCATCAAGCTCAGCCTGATCGCCCACGTGCCGATGATCGTCACGAGCGTTCTGTTGATAAGTGCGTTCCTCTGGTACAAATATTCACCACCCGTAGGGATGCTGCACAAGGTAGCGGTGTATTCGACGATCGGAGTTCTCGGTTTGCTGAAGTTTGTGGCGACCACGGTATCCGCCGCCGTGATCTCCGGAGTCACTGCGATCATCATCACACAACTGACAGCAGCGCCTTTGCGCCCAGTCAAGCTGCGCGAGGCGTTCGTCATATTGCGCAAACGCTGGCGTCCGTTTCTCAAGACGATGATCAGGGTCACACTTTGGATCTTTCTTGGACTGATTTTGCTGATCGTTCCAGGGATGATCATGTGGATGCGTTACTCGCTCTACGCTCCGGTAGTGCTAATCGAAGGATTGGAAGGTAAAGCCGCGATGCTGCGGGCGCGGCAACTTGCGTCGCGTTCCTGGAAAACGGTCATAGTGGTTGCGATACTCCAATTCTTAATACCCGCCAGTGTCAGCGCTATTGTGGGCATGATGGCCGGACGCGCAAAGGCGGAGCAGAACTCGGTTTCGGCACAGATTTTTCAACAGATTCTCGACCTTCTGAACATCTTCGTTATCCCGCTAATCTCGATTGTGCCCGCACTGCTATACGTCAAGATGCGTCAGCTTGGAGGTGAATCTCTTTCGAGCGTGTGGGCTCAAATTCAAGAAGGCCAGGAGAAGCAGAGTTCGTGGCAAAAACGGATGCGAACGCGACTCAGCCTCCACACACCGACAAACTCCAAACCGACGACTGGTTAAAAGCGCAAAGCCTACCCCCGCTTCGCAGGCTAACCGGCGAATGTACGCATTCTTGTACTAACGAGACAAAACCTCGTAAATCTGATTTCGAAAGTGGGACTGCCGAGTCCCGCTAGCGAAACCGTTCGGCCGATCTTTTTCTCGCTCTCCTCCGAGGTTGCGTCCGGGTCGCTTCGAAAACTGGCCAAAATCCCTTATTTTCGATAATCTTCACCACAAATAATCTATCCGTCCCGGGTGGCACAGGCCTTGAATTGCGCTGAGTCGGAGAACTGTAAAAGTTGTGCGTGAAGTTTTAGCTAACTCGTTCAGTCACTTCGCGCGCGAACATCGCCGCTCTCTCAACAGGCTATTACAGCTCTCCAATAATTTCTTCCGGTAAAGAACTATGGATATCAAACGACCCCCTAAATCGAAGATCAAGAAGAAAATTCGCAATGCCGTCCTGATCGTCGTCGGTCTGGCTGCCATCGGCGGAATCACTTATGGCCTGACCAAGTTGAAACCCGCCGCCCCCACCCTCGATTCCTCGACCGCAGTGATCGAGACTGTCAAACGCGGTGAGATGGTGCGCGACGTGCGCGGCAACGGAACCCTGGTCCCAGACGTAACACGCTGGGTGCCTGCGCCTGCTGACGGCCGCGTCGAGCGAATTCTTCTGAAAGCGGGCGTCGAAGTTGATTCATCCTCAGTCATCGCCGAACTTTCGAATCCCCAACTCGAACAGCAGGCTACGGATACCGAGTTACAGGTCAAAGCTGCTGAGGCCGATCGGGAAAACCTGAAAGTGCGCCTCGAAAGCGAGACGATGACCCAGAAGTCTGCGATTGCCACTATCAACGCACAATACAGCCAGGCAAAACTGCAACTCGATGCCGACGAGGTGCTTGGCAAGCAGGGGCTGGTGAGCGAGCTGACGCTGAAGATCTCGCGCGTGAATGTTCAGGACCTCGCAAACAGGCTAAAAGTCGAACAGGAACGGCTGGCGGTTGCCGCGAGGTCAACGAAAGCACAGTTGAATGCGGCAGAGTCACGTCTGCAACAGTTGCGTGCCCTCGCCACACTGCGTCGCCAGGACGTTGAGCACTTGAAAGTGCGAGCGGGAACCAACGGCGTTCTGCAGCAAGTCCTGATCACCGAAGGGCAGCAAGTGACGCCTGGAACTAACATCGCCCGCGTTGCTGATCCGACCTCGTTGAAAGCTGTCCTGAGGGTTCCCGAAACGCAGATCAAGGACATGCGAGTTGGACAGAAAGCGATTGTCGACACGCGCAACGGTTTGATTGAGGGGCAGGTCTCACGCATCGATCCGGCGGCGCGTGAAGGAACTTTCGAGATCGACGTATCGTTGACCGGTCCGCTGCCGGCGAGCGCGCGTCCCGATCTCAGCGTTGACGGAACGATCGAGCTCGAGCGACTCCACGACGTGTTGAAGGTAGGCAGGCCGGCATTTGGCCAGGCACAACAAACGATCGGAATGTTTGTGCTGACGCCTGACGGCAGCGAGGCCGAACGCCGGACGGTGAAACTCGGACGCAACTCGGTCAGTACTATCGAGATACTCGAGGGCCTGCGCGAAGGCGATCGAGTGATAATTTCCGATACCTCGGCATTGGATAGTTATAACCGGATCCGGATCCAATAATGGTGGGCGCCTCCTTGGAGTGCGGCGGCTTGACGCCGCTTTGTTATCGAAAGCGCCTGATCAATACCAAAGCGGCGTCAAGCCGCCGCACTCCAAAGAGGCGCACAGAGTGCCACACCGCAGCGGTTCGCGGTGTTCAGTTAGAAAGATTGTGTACACAAAAATCCTAAGGAGCGCATGATGAGTTCTTCCGAGCCCCTAATTCACCTCTCTGATGTAAAAAAAGTCTTTTACACAGACGAGGTTGAAACGCACGCACTCTCAGGTATTCACCTCGATATCAAACAGGGTGAATACGTTTCTATCGCAGGCCCTTCGGGCTGCGGCAAATCAACCCTGCTTTCGATTCTTGGTCTGCTGGATACACCGACTGACGGTAAGTACGTCCTTAACAATCATCCAGTGGAGAACCTTTCGCTTTCGGAGCGAGCGAGAATCAGAAACCGCGAAGTCGGCTTCATCTTCCAGAGCTTCAACCTGATCGGCGACCTAACCGTCTACGAGAACGTTGAGCTGCCGTTGACTTATCGCGGCATGAGCTCCTCTGAACGTAAGAAACGCGTCACCGAAGCGCTCGAGCGCGTGGGCATGGCGCATCGCGCGAAACACTTGCCCAGCCAGCTGTCCGGCGGTCAACAGCAGCGCGTCGCGGTTGCGCGTGCAGTTGGCGGACAGCCCAGCATCCTGCTCGCAGACGAGCCGACTGGAAACCTCGACTCCACCAACGGTGAAGCGGTAATGGAACTGATGCGCGAATTGCACCGCGGCGGCGCCACTATCTGCATGGTTACGCACGACCCTCGCTACGCGCAACACGCCGATCGCATCGTCCATCTCTTCGACGGCCTGATCGTGGAAGAAGAAGCGGGATCGGATCGTCGCGAGATTCAGGAAGCGAAACGAGAGTTGGCTGAAAGCGGCTTCGGAGCTATTTCATGATCAGTTTGCGGGGCATAGAAAAGTCTTTTCCCCACGGCCCAACGAGGACGTACGTGCTGCGGCGGATCGATCTCGACATCAAGCAAGGTGAGTTTGTGTCGATCATGGGTCCGTCGGGAGCAGGGAAGTCAACGTTGTTACACATACTGGGCATGCACGATCAGTCGTGGAGCGGTGAGTATTACTTTGAAGACACACCGGTCCATAAACTGGATGCGAAGAAGCGCGCCGCGTTGCGAAATCGGAACATCGGGTTTGTTTTTCAAAGCTACCACCTGCTTGACGATCAAACCGTTTTCGAAAACCTCGAGTTGCCGCTCTCTTATCGCGACGTGAGCAAAAAGGATCGGCAGTCGATCGTTTGCGACACGCTCGATCGCTTTCAGATGGTAGGCAAGAAAGATCTGTTCCCGACTCAGCTTTCAGGTGGCCAACAACAGTTAGTAGGCATTGCTCGTGCGGTAGTTGCGAGTCCACGCATCATCCTCGCCGACGAGCCGACTGGAAATCTTCATTCGGCCCAGGGCAAAGAGATCATGGACATGTTCAAGCGCCTCAACGATGAAGGCACAACAATCGTACAGGTGACGCACTCGGAAACGAATGCGGCCTATGGCAACCGGATCATCCGGCTGGAAGACGGCTGGATCGTAAGTCCGGAGCAGGAACAGAAGACAGGAGCAGCTTACTAGCTGCCCGGCGCTGTTTCCTGACGGCTTCAACTTTTCCCTGTAGTTGCTCGACAGGCGGTTAACGAACGTGGACCAAATAACGGTTCAACGTTGACGTCACCAGTGTGTCTGTTGACAAGAAAGTAGGTAGGTCGTGAATACAGTAACAGCACAGGCTCCCCGAACTCTCATCGCAGACGATCAACCGGACGTCCTGGCTGCGCTAAGGCTGTTGTTGAAAGGCGCCGGTTTTCAAACCGAAGCCGCCGACTCCCCCGCTGCCGTACTCAAGGCCATCGAGCAGGAGAGATTTGATCTCGTGCTGATGGATCTCAACTACGCACGCGATACAACGTCAGGCAAAGAAGGTCTCGATCTCATTTCGAGAATTCAGGCGTTGGACGACGAGTTGCCGATCGTAGTGATGACCGCATGGGCCACCGTCGATCTCGCCGTCGAATCGATGAGACTGGGCGTGCGCGATTTTGTGCAGAAGCCGTGGGAGAACTCGCGGCTGTTACGAAAACTGCGAACACACATCGAGCAGGGCCAGGCGCGGCGCCGCAGGCACGATCGCGAGCACCAGTTAAAAGTCGAACTGAATGAGGCGCGTGAGATTCAGCGCGGCTTGATGCCTCGCCGGATGCCGCATCTTACCGGCTTCAATCTCGCGAGTGCCTGGCAGCCGGCACATGACGTGAGCGGCGACTATCTCGCTGCGTTCAAGTTAAACGAATCGCACGCGGCGCTGTGTGTGGCGGACGTCGCGGGCAAAGGCTTTCCGGCAGCGTTGCTCATGTCAAACATGCAAGCGGCATTGACGTCCTTCGCTTCCGAAAACTTCGCGCCTGGCGAGCTGTGCTCGAAGCTCAACCGGATCATGTGTGGCAACACGCCGTTACGGAAATTTATCACCTGTTTTTACGGCGACCTCGACGTCTCGAATAGAAAACTGAAGTTCACCAATGCCGGTCACAATCCGCCGATGCTTATGCGCGCGAACGGTGAGTGCATCAGGCTGGATGAAGGTGGTCCGGTTATCGGCGCCTTTTGCGAATCGCGTTACAACCAACAAGAGATCCAGCTTCGCGAAGGCGACAAGCTGTTGCTCTTTACTGACGGCGTGACTGAAGCGCGTGAAGCTTCAGGCGAAGAGTTTGGTGAGCACCGCTTGCAAGAGTGCCTGCGATCGTATCGCGGCAGCAACGCTGCTGAATTGCGGACAAAGATTTTGAGCGAAGTCAACCAATTTTGCGCCGGCGATTTCGAGGACGACGCCACGCTGATGGTGGTGATAACTGAATGAGCCACAAAGGCACAAAAAGAGCCAGCCACAAAAAGGCACAAAAGGCACATAGGTTTTAATTTCTTTCTTTTGTGGTTTTTGTGCCTTTTTGTGGCTAAAAAAAAGGAGCGCGATCGTGGAGAGTCTTTTGGGCGACATCCGGTACGCACTAAGAAATCTCTTGAGGCGGCCCGGCTTTACTCTTATCGCCGTCGTCACGCTCGCGGTCGGCATCGGCGCGAACACCGCCATCTTCAGCGCCATTCATTCACTGCTGCTGAATCCGCTACCTTTCCCCGAACTCGATCGTGTCGTCGCGATCTGGGACAAGCTGCCCAGCAAGGGCGTCATGCACAACGAAGTCACAGTCGCGAACTATCTCGACTGGCAGTCGCAGACGCAATCGTTCGAACATCTCGCTCTCTATCGCTGGTGGAATGCGAACCTCACAGGCATCGATCCTCCCGAACGCATCCAGGGCTTCATGGTAACCGCGAATTATCTCGACGCGCTCGGGATGAAACCGATCATGGGCCGTAATTTCTTCGCCGAAGAAAACCAACCCGGCAAGGATGCCGTCGCGATCATCACGCATAGTCTGTGGCAAAGACGTTTCGGCGGCGATCCCAACATCCTCAACAAGACGATCACGATCAACAGCGTCGTGCGCACAATCGTCGGTGTCATGCCGGAGCACTTCAACTTTCCGAAAGGTGGAGAGGTTTACGCGCCTTTGGCGATGACGCCCGAGTTGATGAAGAGCCGCGGCTATCATAGTTACTACGTCGTCGGCAGACTCAAACCCGGTGCGTCGGTCGAAGGCTCGCAGGCCGAGATCGACAACATTATGGCGCGCCTCGAGCAGCAGTTTCCCGAGACTAACAAGGGCTGGGGCTCGACAGTTTTTCCAATCGTCGCCGACTCCGTGCGGCTCTACGACACCGCGCTCTGGGTCATGATGGCTGCCGTCGGTTTCGTTCTGCTGATTGCGTGCGCGAACGTTGCGAACCTGATGCTGGCGCGCGCGAGTGGACGGCAACGAGAGATCGCTTTGCGAACCGCGCTGGGCGCAAGCCGTTGGCGCATCGTGCGGCAGTTGCTCACCGAAAGTGTCATCGTCGCGTTGATCGGCGGCGCTCTCGGGATGTTGATCGGGTTCTGGGGTATCGATGCTTTGCGCGCAGCCAATCCGGGTGATGCGGCAAAGTTTGCACCCGGCTGGTACCAGCTCGGTATCAACTTCCCGGTGCTGATGTTCACGCTCGGCCTTTCGCTCTTTAGCGGCGTCGTGTTTGGTCTCGCTCCTGCGCTTCAGGTTTCAAAGCCCAATCTCAACGACTCTTTAAAAGAAGGCAGCAGGCAAACAAGCGGCAGCTCGCATCGACTTCGGAGTTCGCTTGTTGTTTTGGAAGTCGCACTGTCGCTCATGTTGCTCGTCGGCGCGGGTTTGTTGGGGCGCAGTTTTCTGTCGCTCCTTAAAACCGATCCCGGTTTCAATCCTGACAACGTGATCACGATGAGCCTTGTATTGCCGGTCGCGAAGTACAAGGACGAACCGCGCGTGGCAGCGTTCTATCAGGATCTGCTCCAACGAGTGAAGGCAAATCCGGGTGTCGAGACGGCAGCGTTCGTCAATTTTCTGCCGCTCGGCGGCGCCAATGCTTCCGACTCCTATTTGGTTGAAGGTGTGCCCGAGCCCGTGCCCGGACAGGAGTATGACGGCCGTTATCGCGTCGCGACGCCTGATTACTTCCGCACCATGGAGATTTCTCTCGTTCGCGGTCGCGGCTTCACCGATCAGGACAAAGCGGGCGCGACGCGAGTCGTCGTAGTCAACGAAACCCTGGCGCGCAAACACTGGCCCGGTGAAGACGCCATCGGTAAGCGCAT
This sequence comes from Pyrinomonadaceae bacterium, assembly GCA_025937955.1. Taxonomy (GTDB): domain Bacteria; phylum Acidobacteriota; class Blastocatellia; order Pyrinomonadales; family Pyrinomonadaceae; genus PSRF01. The sequence continues at coordinate 8,276 of JAICQI010000030.1, read as the reverse complement.
TCGCTTCTATGGACCACTCGAGCGAGCGCCGTGGCTGGAGATCGTCGGCGTGGTTCGGGACGTTAAGCACGAGCTGAATATTCCAATCGAGCCCGAGTACTACCTGCCCCACGCGCAGGATTCATGGATCTCGATGGTGCTGGTGGCGAGGACCAGTGTTGAGCCAACGTCGCTGGCCCCCGCGTTGAGGCAACACGTGTGGGCAATCGATAAAGACCAGCCCGTGTTCGGCGTGAAGACAATGCAGGAAGTGCGCTCGTCATCGGTAGCGATCTACTCGTTTTCGTCGGTGATGTTGGGGATCTTCGCGGTCGTGGCGCTGTTGCTTGCTTCAGTTGGGATTTACGGCGTGATGGCTTTCGCGGTTACGCAGCGCACGCAGGAGATTGGGATTCGCATGGCGCTCGGCGCGCGCACGGCCGACGTGTTGAAGCTCGTGGTGAAACACGGAATGAAGCTGGCGCTGCTAGGAATGTTGATCGGGTTAGGAGGCTCGTGGGCCATCACTCGGTTCCTCGAGAAGATGCTCGTGGGGGTCGAGCCGACAGACCTGCTGACGTTCAGTGTGGTTTCGGTCTTTTTGCTGTTGGCGGCGTTTGTAGCGTGCTATCTGCCGGCGCGACGCGCAACGAAAGTCGATCCACTGGTGGCGCTGAGATATGAATGAGCGCCTCCAGGGAGGCGCCCGAATCAAGATTAGGCTATGGACTCGATTGTTAAAGATATTAGGTATGGCGCGCGGATGCTGATCCGGAAGCCGGCGTTCACGTCGATCGCCGTGTTGACGCTGGCGCTCGGCATTGCGGCGACAACCGCGACGTTCACTGTCGTTAACGCGGTGCTGTTGCGCAAACTGCCGGTCGCGAATCCCGAGCGCGTGGTTGTGATCCACAACCAACTGCCGAAGATTAATCTGCCACGCACTTCAGTCTCCGCGCCGCACTACATCGATTACAGCCGCCAAACTGACGCGTTCGAATCGACCGCGGCGTTCGCAACGCGAAACATAAACCTCACTGGCGTCGCCATGCCCGAACGTTTGCAGGCGGGCAGAGTTACGGCGAGCTTTTTTCCGACTTTAGGGATAAACCCGGTGGCGGGCCGGTTCTTCACCGCAGACGAAGACAGAACTGGCAACGAGCGCGTGGCAGTGTTGAGCACAGCGTTGTGGAAACGGCTTTTCGGTTCTAATACGTCAGCCATTAACAGCTCGATTCAACTCAACGCCGATTACTACCAGGTCGTCGGCGTCGCGCCAGCGGGGATCGAAGAGATCTATCCGAACGTCGATCTTTGGATCCCGATGGCTTTTACGCCGCGAGAGCTCTCCGAAGAACGTCGCATGAGTCTTTCCTTCACGATGCTGGCCCGGCTGAAATCGGGAACCACGATCCAGCGCGCGCAGGACATCATGACCGGTCTCGCTCGCAGCATGCCCGGATCGGATCTCAGCAGCTTCAACATCGAAGTGCGTTCGTTAACGGATGAATACGTAAGCGACGTCCGCCAGCCGTTGCTCGTACTGCTGTTCGCGGTGATCGCGGTGCTGCTGATCTCGTGCGTGAACGTCGCAAATCTTCTGCTGGCACGTGCCACTGTACGCAGTCACGAGATTGCCGTCCGTGTGGCTTTGGGCGCGGGTCGAAGTCGCATCATTCGCCAACTGCTCACCGAGAGTCTGCTCATCGCACTGCTTGGCGGCGTGGTCGGAGTGCTGTTGGCCCAGTGGGGCACTAAAGCTTTGCTGGCGCTGGCTCCGAGCGATCTGCCGCGTCTCAGCGGAGTGCAGCTCGATCTCAGGATGCTGTTACTCAGTATCGGCGTGTCGTTGGTTTGCGGCGTGATCTTCGGGTTGGTGCCGGCTCTGACTGCGGCGAAAACCGATCTGGTCACTTCGCTCAAAGATTCGGAGCGTACAGACTCACCAGGCGCCACTCGCCAGTGGTTGCGCCGGACTTTTGTTGTTGCCGAGGTTGCAATGGCGCTCGTGCTGCTGATCTCGGCGGGGTTGCTGGTCCGGAGTTTTAACAAGTTGCTCGACGTACGCCCGGGATTCAACGCCGAGAACGTGCTCACCCTGCGGATGTCGCTGCCGAGTACGCAATACAACAACCTGCCTAAAGTCGCGGCGTTCTACGACAGCGTCCTGGCGCGAGTTGCCGCTTTGCCGGGTGTGCAACATGCCGGCGCCGCATACCAGACCCCCTTCACGCCCGGCGCCGACAACTCGACCTTCTTCATCCGTGACCGGCACGCTAATCCCGGTGATCCTCAGCCACATGCCGATTACGCCTACGTTTCGTCCGATTACTTCAACTCCATCGGCCTGCCGATTCTCAAGGGCCGCGGCTTCCAGCCGTCAGACATGCGCGCCGGAAATTATTTCGCGCCGAACTCAGTCGCCATCATCGACGAGGAGTTAGCCAAACGATTCTGGCCCAACGGCGACGCGCTTGGCGGCGGCATCAGTTGGGGCAGGGAAGGACCGTGGGCCACCGTGGTCGGCATTTGTGCGACAGCACATTTGAAAGATCTTACGAAGCAATCGAAAGGCACGTTTTACCTGCCTGCATATTTCTGGAGCTCGACTCTGGTAGTCCGCACTTCCGGAGATCCTCGCCCGCTTACAGCTGCCATACGCGAACAAGTGCTCGCCGTCGATCCTAATCAACCGGTTTACGACGTGAAGACGATGGAAGAGCGAGTGGCGCTGACGCTCGAGACGCGCCGCTTTGCAGTAGTTCTCCTCAGCGTGTTCGGAGCAATGGCGCTGCTCCTCGCCGCGATTGGCTTGTATGGCGTGCTCGCGTTCGCGGTCTCGCAGAGGACACGCGAGATCGGGATTCACATGGCGCTCGGCGCGCGCGCGCGCGACGTTTTGTTCATGGTGATCAAACAGGGCATGTCGCTGGTTCTGGCAGGCGTGGTGTTAGGAGTTGGCGGCGCCTACGTGTTGACGCGCACGATTCGGAGTTTGTTGTTCGAAGTTGGCCCGACTGATTCGCTGACGTTCTTGATAGTGCCGCTGCTGCTCGCGGTGGTCGGATTTATCGCTTGCTATGTGCCTGCGCGCCGCGCGACGAAAGTCGATCCCCTGGTGGCGCTGCGCTACGAATAGGTCCGCTAGGACCTATAGGACTTATAAAGATCATGGAAATACTTTTAAAAGACATTCGCTATGGGTTCAGAGGGTTGCTGAAGCGCAAAGGTTTCGCTGCGATCGCGGTGCTCACGCTCGCGCTCGGCATCGGCGCTAACACCGCCATCTTCACGCTGGTCAACGCCGTCATGTTGAAGTCGCTTCCGGTGGAAAAGCCCGAGGAGTTGGTGCTTTTCAGTGACACTGCGAGCGAGGGAACTACACTCGGGGATACTCCACAAACCGGCGAGTGGCAGCGCTTTTCATATGCGTCCTACGAATACTTTCGCGCTCACAACCAATCGTTCCAGGACATCGCGGCGCTTCGCAGTGGCGAGAGCCGTTTGAGTGTGCGTCGCACCGATCAACAAGGCAGTGGCGCAACGCGCGCGTCCGGTCAACTTGTGAGCGGTAACTATTTTTCACTGCTCGGCGTGCGCGCAATGCGTGGACGCGTGCTGACGCCCGAAGACGACAAACCGGGCGCCGCACCCGCCACCGTGATAGGTCATCGGTACTGGGAACAGCAACTAGGCAGCGATCCAGGTATAGTCGGCAAAAACATAATCATCAACGGTACCAATTTCACGGTCGTCGGTATCACTCCGCCCGAGTTCTTTGGCACACGCGTGCGCCGTCCTCCTGAATTCTGGCTTCCACTCTCTTTTCATCCGCAGATCGAGCTGCGCGAATCGTTTCTCACCAACAAGGAAGCCTACTGGCTCATGATCCTGGGCCGGCTCAAGCCGGGCGTGAATATGGACCAGGCGCAAGCGAGCGTGAACCTCGCGCTCCAGCAACACCTGACCGAAGAAGCCGGCAGCCAGCTCACCGAAGAGCGTCGGAAAGGAATTCAAAACACGTACGCGAAGCTCGTCTCCGGCGAAGGCGGCATCTCCGGCCTGCGCAGGGCTTATTCGACGCCGCTGCAAATGTTGATGGCCATCGTTGGCATGGTTTTGCTGATCGCGTGCGCCAATGTCGGCAGTCTTCTGTTATCGCGTGCAGCCTCTCGCAAAGCCGAGATCTCTCTGCGCATGGCTCTGGGCGCAACGCGCTGGCGGATCGTTCGTCAACTGCTCACGGAAAGCATGTTGCTCGCTGTTGTTGGTGGTCTGTGTGGCGTGTTGTTGGCCCAATGGGGCGTGACCGTCCTCGTCGGTCTGGTTGCGAGAGAATCTCCGCTCGACACGCGACCGGACGCCGGCGTGCTGGCATTTACCGCGGGCGTTTCGATCATCGCCGGTCTTCTATTCGGACTGATTCCCGCAGTGCAGGCGAGTTGGACAAACCTGTCATCCGCGATGAAAGAAAAGAACCGGATGAGAAGCGGCTTTCTGCGTGTTAGCCCATCGTCCCTCATGGTTGTGATGCAGGTAGGTCTTTCGATGGTCCTGCTCACCGGCGCGGGATTATTCGCGCGCAGCCTCGTCAAGCTCCAGAACGAAGACCTGGGTTTCGAGCGCAACAACTTGCTGCTGCTCCAGATTGATCCGCGTCTCGCCGGATACAAACCCACTGAGCTGGCGGCGCTCTATCAACAACTAATCGAACGTTTAGGTTCGCTGCCACAAGTGCGCAACGTGTCGATGGCGACTTACGCGCCCATGAGCGGTAGCGGCAGGAGCAGCAGTGTCACCATTCCGGGATACACGCCGCAGCCCGGTGAAGACATGGTTGTTCAGGATATGTTAGCGGGACCGAAGTACGCGGAAGCGCTTGGCATGCCGCTCTTGCGCGGTCGTGAGATCGAAGTACGCGACACGGCCTCTTCGCCGCGAATCGCGGTCGTTAATTCAACATTCGTGGAGCGCTATTTCGCGGGCCAGAATCCGATTGGACGTTCGTTTACGTTTGGCGATGAGACCGACGCCGGCGCTTCACTCGAGATCGTCGGAGTCGTCGGCGACATCAAAACGGATGATGCGCGCGAGAAGCCCGAACCGGCGGTCTATCGCCCGATTATTCAGATCCAGGAGCAGGCTGCTTACTCCTGCACGATTCACATCCGCACGCTTTCAGATCCCACGCCGCTCACGCCGCAAGTGCGGCAGATGATCAACCAGGTCGACGACAAGCTGCCCATCTTTGGCGTGAGCACGATGGACGAACAACTGCGCGACAACCTGAACCAGGAACGTCTCATCGCGCAACTGGTTAGCTTCTTTGGCGCACTGGCTTTGATTCTTGCGTGCATCGGTTTGTATGGCGTGATGGCCCACGGAGTTTCGCGTCGCACAAACGAGATCGGCATTCGCATGGCGCTCGGCGCGCGCGGCGGCAACATCGCGTGGATGGTCCTGCGCGAGACGCTCTATCTCGTGTTGGCGGGATTGTTGATAGGTGTACCGGCGGCGCTGTTGGGCGCGCGTTTGATCTCATCGCAGTTGTTTGGACTGAGCGCCACTGATCCGTTGACGCTGATTGCGGCAGCGATCGTCTTGACGCTGGTTGCTCTGCTCGCGGGCTATTTGCCTGCGCGCCGCGCGGCCCGCGTGAACCCTTTGAACGCACTGCGGTATGAATAGGACGGGGATCTTTGGTCTTAGGTCTTTGGTCTTAGGTCTTTGGTCTTAGGTCTTGGGTCTTAGGCCTTGGGTCGTTGAAACCGAAAGACCAAAGACCAAAGACCAAATACCCAAGACCAAAGACCCAAGACCCAAGACCAAAGACCAAAGACCCAGGAGCGAGATCATGGAATCAATCTTCAAAGACATCCGCTACGGCTTTCGCAGCATGCTGAAGCGACCGGGCTTCACCGCTATCGCATTGCTCGCGCTGGCGCTCGGCATCGGTGCCAACACCGCGATCTTTAGCCTGGTCAATGCTGTCGTGATCCAGCCGCTTCCGTATCCCGATCCGGATCGACTGGTGTGGGCGTGGGGAAACTTCCCCGGTGGTAATCGCGCGAGCGTCGCGCCGCTAGACTTTACCGATTTCCGTGCGCAGAACAAGACGTTCGAACAGTTCGCCGCTTCATCCACCGTGACTCTTCCAGCGAATCTCACGGGTGGCGGCGACCCAGAGCGCCTCACCGCTTCAGCCATAACCGGAAACTATTTCCAAACGTTGGGTGTCGCGCCCGCCCTTGGTCGCGGATTCTCACTCGAGAACGAGAAGACCGGACAGGATCAGGTAACAGTACTCAGCTACGCTCTCTGGCAGAGACGTTTTGCAGGCGACCCGAAACTTCTCAACCAGACGATTCTTCTCGACGGCAAACCGTACCAGGTAATCGGCGTGATGGGCCAGGGCGTGAATCTGCCGCAGACCGTTGACTTGTGGGTGCCAATGAACTTCGACGGACCTGACATGAAACAACGCCGGGCGCACTTTATACGGCCCATCGGCAGGTTGAAAGAAGGCGTCACGTTGGCCCAGGCGCAAGCCGACACCGATGTCATCGCAGGCGTGCTGGCGGAACAGTTTCCTGACACTAATAAAGGTTGGAACCTGCGTCTCGTCCCTTTACGCGATCAGCTCGTCGGTAGCAGTCGCACAACTATCCTCATTCTTTTCGGCGCGGTTGGTTTCGTGCTGCTGATCGCTTGCGCGAATGTAGCCAACTTACTTCTGGTACGTGCGGCGGCGAGGCAGAAAGAGATTGCATTGCGAACGGCACTCGGCGCGAGCCGGATGCGCATCGCGCGCCAGATGATTACTGAGAGTCTGCTGCTGTCGATTTTCGGCGGCGCGTTGGGCGCACTGCTGGCAGTGTGGGGAGTTCAGCTGCTCGTTAGTTTAAGTGAGGGCAGTCTTCCAGTGACCGCGGACGTAAAAATCGACGCGACGGTGTTGGGCTTCACCTTGCTTGTTTCACTTCTCACCGGATTGTTGTTTGGACTGGCGCCGGCCTTGCGCACGATGAAAGTAAACCTCAGCGATTCGTTGAAAGAAGGCACGCGAGGCGCTGAAGGGACACTGAAGAATCGAACACGCAGCCTGCTCGTTGTGTTTGAGAGCGCGGTGGCGGTGATGTTGTTAATCGGCGCGGGCCTGCTGGTGCGGAGCCTGATTGCGCTCCAGAACGTCAATCCCGGCTTCGATCAGAAGAATGTGCTGTCGCTGCGCGTTGACCTCTCCCGAGCAAAGTACGACACACCGGAGAAGAGCGCGAACTTTTTCCAGGAGCTCGAGCGGCGCCTTAGTGGTTTGCCAGGCGTTGAGACAGTCGGTTTCATTACCGAGCTTCCGCTCAGCGGCCAACCAAACGACATGCCTTTTATAGTCGAAGGCCGTCCTCCTGCTTCTCCTGATCAGGAGTTTGGCGCTGACTGGCGTCGCGTCAACCAGAACTACTTCAACGCGCTGCGAATTCCTTTACTGCGCGGCAGGAGTTTCACCGAGCAGGAAGTCCAAAAATCTGACAAGGTCATGGTCGTTAGCCAGTCGCTCGTCGATCGCGCCTTTCCGAATGAAGAGCCACTTGGCAAACGACTCATTACGGGCATTCGTTCCGAGCCGTACGAGATCGTCGGCATTGTGGGCGACATTCGCCATCGCTCGCTGGATCGAGATCCATACGCGACGATGTATTTCCCGACTCGTCAGAGCGGGCGGATGAACCTTGTGATTCGCACTCAGAACGATCCTATGAGCATCGTCGGTGGCGTGCGCAAAGAGGTGCAGGCAATCGATCGGGACCAGCCAATCTCAGCTATCAGGACGATGGACGAGCTGATTGCTTCATCAGTCGCGGCGCCGCGTTATCGCACGACGTTGCTCGCGTTGTTTGCAGCGCTCGCAATGATTCTCGCAGCGACGGGAATTTACGGTGTCATGTCGTACTCGGTGACACAGCGAACGCATGAGATCGGCGTGCGCATGGCATTAGGTGCGCGACAGCTTGATGTGTTGCAGATGGTAGTGAGGCAGGGAATGCTGCTGACACTGGTGGGCGTGGTGTTGGGTTTAGGTGGTGCGTATCTATTGACGAGAGTGATGTCGTCGTTGCTGTTCGGAGTGACGGAGAAAGATCCGATCACGTTTGGCGTAGTAGCGGCATTGTTGATTGCGGTGTCTTTCATCGCCTGCTTCGTCCCCGCGCGACGCGCTACGAAGGTGGATCCGCTGGAAGCACTGCGTTACGAGTGAGGAATAGGTCCTAATGAGCACCTCCTTGGAGTGCGGCGGCTTG
>JAICQI010000893.1 GCA_025937955.1 Pyrinomonadaceae bacterium | reverse complement strand
GAATGGACTGAGATTGGGAGCCGCGGCGACGATCTTTCCGACGTCGAGGTCACGGTTGGCCCAACCGTCGAGTCGATGACCAACACCAAAAGTCAACGAGTTGTCGACCGTCGAATGGCAAAATGCGCACGTAATGCCAATAGCGTTGAGATTATCACCCTGGAAAAATCCCTGGATGCCCACCACGGCATTCAGTTTCAGCAGTGCAACTGTCGTGGCCGGATCATCAAGATCGACCTTGCCCTGTTTTAGTTTATTGATAAGAGGCTGCGGTAGAGCATCAACATCGACTTTCAGCCCTAGCGATAGTGCCGTGCTCGGGCTAATTCCCGGACCAACCCCGCCAAGCTCCGCGCCCTTGATTGCCTGGTGGAGTTGAAGCTGGCCGCCCCAAAAAGCTTCGTCACCAAATGTATCGAAACGAAATGTGGTTCTGCCTTCCTCCAGCAGCTCAGTGGCATTCGCAAGAATCTGCGCATCGAAGTTTCTGAGCTTTTCTTTTTTGGCGTGACTCTGAGCCGGTGGTCCTTGTCTGAGTGATGATGGCGCTTCAGCATGTCCTCTGTTAACAACAACGAGAACAACTACCGCTGTAGCCAGTAATGCAATTACCGCATACAACCCTTTGTTCAACATAATGCTTACCTCCGGAGACGATTTGGTGACGCAATCGCAAGGGGGAATAGTTAGCGTGAACGGGGAAAGGTAGGGCGCTCAATTCTCTCGACTTTGCGTAGAGACCAAGGTCAATGCTACCTTCCGGGAGAAACGATTGTTAGGGGAACGCGGTTTAGGATACGCCCTAAAAGCGGCCTTGTAAAGGGGTGATTATGACGGTCGGTGAGAACAAAGGATTACGGTTTCCTTGCGAGTGCGTCTCGAATTCGCCGGGTGGCTATTCGGACCCCTGGGCAGATATAACTAAAAGAAAATTACTACCCAATGGTACCAAAGAGCAGATTCTGACTCTGCTCGCAGATGAGCCGAAGACGCTTTCGCAATTGGCCCACGCGCTAAATCTGTCTCCGCCAAGTGTGCATACACACATCAACGACATGCTCAAGAGCGAACTGTTGCGCGAATCGGAAGAATTCGAGAAGAGGCATCCCAGCGAGCGTTATTACGAACCAAACTTTCCAATTTTCAAGGCCGAGGAATGTGCGGAGTTTCGGACGCTCTGTGAGGAAATGGCAGAAGAGCTCGCTACTCTTTTTGAACAGCGACTAACGAAAATGGAACGAACGTTTAATAATACCAGCCTGCCAGAGCACGGTTGGAAGCTTTCTGATGTCACGCAATGTTTGTATGCGAATATGTATAGGCGGGCGCGCACGTCACTGGAAGAGCGCGGCCTACTCGCCACGCGAGCAAAACACGCGAACGGAGCAGAATGGATCTTCTGGGCAGAAGAACATGAAGACTGACAATCACTGAGCCCGGGACGTATCAAACACAACCTGGTCGTAGCGCCAGAGCTTCTCGAAAAACTGCCGCGCGAGCGGTGAGGCTCCTTCAACTTTCTCAACAATCTCGGCAATACTGCGACGCCCATCGATTGCTTCAAAGATCTGTTTCTCTTTTGCGTTAACAAGAATATACAGATCGTCGAAGAGATGGGTTTGATTCAGCAATGCGCCCGCAACACCCGGAGGAAGGCGTTCCTGAACGCAGATGGTCCACGGTAGACGAATCGGCACGTAACGCTGGTAGCGCTCGTCGTCGAAGCGAACTTTCGTGCTATCGTTGTTCATATCGCTTCGATAGGCTACGAAACTGTGATTAACCATCAAGCCTCGCAGCAACTCCATCATCACGTACTGCTCGCGTTCGGGAAGCGCGGCCAACTTGTCTGCATGCGGTGTGCTCGCGAACGCACCGCATTGCGGCAGGTAAGCCGCCTGCCAGTACCATCTTCCGAGCACCAGGTCGTTGCGATCGAGAAAGTCGAATAGTTGCGGCACTGAGTACGACCGCTCTCGCGGATTCAGCAGTGCATCAGCCAGCGCATCCGCGTTCGGGAACTCTCTCGAGCCGCCCTGGTTAGACAACAACGGATGAAATTGAGGGAGCTGTTTCAGTACTGCAATCAGATCGTGGATCTCTTCTTTTGACGTTCCAATGCCGAGCCGCCGGCAGTACTCCTGAAGCATGTAAACCCCGGCGCGACCGTAAGGCGCATACACCATCAAAGACATCGCGCCATCCGGTTTCAAGATCGAGCGAAGCGCGCGCAACCCCGCGTCGGGATCGACGAGATGGTGCAGCACGCCGGTGCAAACGATGAAGTCGAAGCGCTGGTCGAGGTCGCCGGCGTTCTCAATCGCTAAGGGCTGTGTTTCGAGATTTGTCAGATTGTACTTCTGTTTCAACGACTCGGTGTGTTCGAGACTTGTCGGACTAATATCG
>JAICQI010000708.1 GCA_025937955.1 Pyrinomonadaceae bacterium | reverse complement strand
TTTAAGCATGTTGCCAAGGAGAAGCATGGCGTTAGAATGGAGAAGTATAAAGACGTTCGGAGCGAACCTGCCGGTAAGCAGAACATCGCAGACTACTCGGGCGTGTATGAAGCGTCAGATCTGGGTTACGTGATTAACATCCAAGTCGGAAGCAACGGCAGTGTACAAGCAAGCGGAAACGACAAGGGACGCAACTTCCGACTCGAGAACGCACGAATCGAGGGTGCCTTGCTCACCGCCTCCAAGATTTACCAGAACGGGGCATCAGAAAAATTTGAAGGCGTCTTCCTGAATCGAACGGACCGCAACAGCCCGACCGATCCAGGCGTCACCATCTTCGGACTGGGCGTCGTTCTCAACACACCCTTCGAAACAAACGGCCTCACTTATGAGAAACTGTTCTACAGCTTAAAGCAGTAATCCTGTCACGAGATGAATCTCTCGCAAGACTTTCGCTACGGGTTCCGGATGCTGTGGAAGAACCGCGTCTACGCTTTCGTGTCGTTGATCACGCTGGCGGTCGGCATTGGCGCGAGCACAGCGATCTTCAGCGTGGTGAACGGCGTCCTTTTGCGTCCGCTTCCGTATCCCAAGCCTGAGCAGATCGTGCGCGTGTGGGAGGCGGATGCCAAAGGCCGGCGCATGCAGTTCGCCGATCCGAATCTCGAAGACGTCCGTGCCCAGGTGCATTCGCTGCAAGGCATGGCGGCGATGCGGTCCGGCGAAACTACCATCTCTGTTGGAAACGCACCGGATCGGGTGCGTGTGGCCTCTGTTTCCGCTGACTTCTTTTCCGTCATCGGTGTGCAACCAGTGTTGGGCCGTCTGTTCGTTCCCGAAGAGCAGCGTTTCGGCGCCGCGCCCGCGGTCCTTGTCAGTCACTCTTTCTGGCAACGCCAATTGCACGAAACTCGCGATCTTGCGTCAGTCAAGTTCACTGTTTCAAACAATCCCGCGGTGATCGTCGGCGTGCTGCCGGCCGGATTTCACTTTCCGGAAGACAGCCAGGTGTGGATGCCACGCGAGCTCGATGTTCGTTTGCCCAGCCGTACTGCACACAACTGGCAGGTTGTCGCGCGCATTCGCGATGGAGTTACTCTCGAACAAGCGCGCGCTGACGCTTCCGCAGTGGCGCGCAGAATATCGCAGGACAATCGTTTCGATGAGAAACAGATGACCGACGTCGTCCTGTTGCCACTCAAAGACGCTCTGACCAGAAACGTGCAGCCAGCGTTGTTGGTGTTGCTGGGCGTAGCTGGCCTATTACTGCTGGTGGCGTGTGCCAACGTGATGAATTTGTCGTTGGCCCAGGCGTCGGCGCGTGGTGATGAGCTGGCGATTCGAGTCGCCCTGGGCGCATCACGCTGGCGTTTGTTGCGGCAGTTTCTCGCGGAGGCCCTCATCCTTTGCGGTGCCGGTGGCGTGTTGGGAGTGATTGCTGCTTACTTCGGTGTGCGAGCGTTGCTTGCAATAGCGCCAACCGATATTCCTCGTCTCGACGAGGTTTCGGTAAATCTGTTTGTACTTGCGTTTGCTCTCGCTGTTTCTTTCGTGGTCGCTGCCGGGTTGGGTGTGATCACGGCGTGGCGCGCAACTTCAGGACAGGTGCGCAGCGCGTTGGCCGAAGCGGGACGACGACAGGGAACCAGCGCTCGCAGCCGGCACGTTGGCCGCATGATTGTGGCAGGCCAGGTGGCAATCACGCTCACGTTATTGACCGGTGCTGGTTTGCTGGGACGTAGTATGTTGCGCGTACTCTCGATCGATCCGGGATTCGAAACTGAGCATATCGTGACCCTCGATCTCAAGTTGCCGGATCTCGAAGAGGGAACTGAAAGCCGTCGCGTGCAGTTTCTTGAACAGCTAATTGCAGGCGTACGTGCGCTGCCGGGTGTGGAGGCAGTTGGGGGAACGAACGTGCTTCCACTCAAAGAGCCTGATTCGTCTGACGGAACGTTCGTGGTAGTTAATCCACAACAGTTTTCGCCGAAGCAGCGAGAGTTGATAGAACGCAGCACACAGACTTCTATCAATAAGGCTGACCCCGCTTTTCTGGCTGAACTCACAAAGTTTGCGGAAGATCTTTTCAGCAATAAGGCGCAAGCTGGAAACGCTGATTACGTAGTTGCCAGTGAAGGCTACTTTGAAGCATTGCGGATTCCGGTGTTGAGGGGACGTTTGTTCAACGACGGTGATGGGCCAACCGCGCCACATGCAGCCGTGATCAGTGAAGGGGTCGCGCGGCAAAAGTGGCCCGGACAGGATCCGATCGGACAAACGGTCGAGTTTGGGAATATGGACGGAGATCTGCGTTTGCTCACGATCGTCGGAGTTGTTGGAGAGGTACGTAAACACAGTCTCGAGACAGCGCCGCGCCCGACGATCTACGTTAACTACCGGCAAAGACCGCGACGCACTCAACAATTCGACGTCGTGCTCCGGACTAGTTCTGATCCTGCGGCAGTCACTTCTTCAGTGCGCAGAGTCTTGACTCAACTCGATCCCACCGTGCCGGCCAGGATGACGACCTTTTCGCAAGTGTTCTCCGAGTCGCTAAACAATCGTCGCTTTAATTTGACGCTGGTGGGTGTCTTTGCGCTGGCGGCGTTGTTGCTTGCGATGGTGGGAGTTTTCGGTGTGCTGGCGTATTCGGTAGCTCAGCGAACGCAGGAAATCGGAGTGCGCATTGCGCTCGGCGCCACGCCCGGCGGAATCTTGAAAATGGTCTTAGGGCAGGGACTGTTAACCGTTGCAATCGGCCTGCTTGTTGGTTTGGCCGGATCGTTGCTGCTCACGCGAACGATGCGCTCGATGCTCTTCGAAATCAGTCCCAACGATCCGTTAACAATCGCGGGCATAGCCCTGCTCCTCCTGCTCATCGCCATGCTCGCCTCCTACATCCCCGCCCGGAGAGCTACGCGCGTCGATCCGATGGTCGCGCTACGTTACGAGTAAAGAATTAGTCACAAAAAGGCACATAAGGCGCAAAGCTAAAACCATTTTTGTGCCTCATGTGCCTTTTTGTGGCTAACTAATGAGTAAATCGTTCGATTTGACGAACTATTTCGCGCTTCTATAATCGTCAGCCGATGATTGATGACGACGTATTCGAAGTGCAGCGACTCTACCCGCAGATCTACATCGCCTGTCACACGGACCACGTGCGCGCGGCTTCGACCACGTGGCGCATATCTTCTCAGGATGCATCCATCCTGGTCCATCTCGATCGTGATTCCGGATTGAGTCCGCGCGCACTTGCGGACCATCTCGGTGTGGCGCCGTCGACGCTCTCGGCTGCAATTGCACGTCTTTCCGAATTGGGTTATCTGACGAGCAAGCCCAATGATGCTGATCGGCGCAAGCGTGAGTTGCGTCTGACGGCGCGCGGAGCTGAAGCCATTTCTGATACTTCAGTCCTGGATGCTAAACGCGTCCGCACCATGCTCAGCAAACTCAAGCCAGACGAACGAAAGGCAGCACTACGCGGACTAGCATTGTTGGCCCAGGCCGCGCGCCGGCTTAACGATTAAAGG
>JAICQI010000907.1 GCA_025937955.1 Pyrinomonadaceae bacterium | reverse complement strand
TCAGCTACGACCGAAATCTCGGCGGCCGCACGCATTACTACTTTCGCATGACCGTTGCTCCCGACAACGACAACGAAACCTACTACCTCACTGCCGGCTTCGCGCGCTCAACTGACGGCGGCGAAACAAATCGGATGATGGTTGGCGGCACGAGTCCCGGCGGTGACAATCACGACAGCTGGATCGATCCAACCAACCCGAACCGCATTGCAGTGGCGAACGACGGCGGCGTCTCGATCTCGACAACACGCGGGCAGACGTGGCATCGCATTCAACTTCCGATCGCGCAGATGTATCACGTGACTGTCGACAATCGCATTCCTTATTACGTTTACGGCAACGAGCAGGACGATCCGTCTTATCGCGGGCCGAGCCGTTCGGGCGGTGGCGGCGTTTCCGGATCGATTCCGCGCAGCGCCTGGCACCCGGTAGGTGGCGGTGAGAGTGGTTGGGCCACTCCGGATCCAGTCGATCCCAACATCATCTGGTCGAGCGCTTCAGGGTCGGGAAGTATCGGCGGAATCGTGGAACGTTATGATTTGCGCAACGGCCAGGTGCGGCGCGTGGAAGTGTGGCCCGATCAAACGAATGGCTCGCCGGCAGGGGATTTGAAGTACAGGTTTGTCTGGACGTTTCCGTTGACGATCTCGCCGCACGATCACAAGAAGCTGTACGTTGGGAGCCAGTTTGTTCATCAGACGACGGACGATGGCCAGAGTTGGCAAGTCATCAGCCCGGATCTCACCACCAACGACAAAAGCAAACAGGGCTTCTCCGGCGGACTGACGGGCGACAACATCGGCGTCGAGTATTTCTCGACGCTTTTCGCGATTGCGGAGTCGCCGCGAGAGAAGGGACTGATCTGGACCGGATCGAATGACGGGCTGGTGCATCTCACGCGTGACGGCGGAAAAATCTGGACCAACGTCACGAAGAACATTCCCGACCTGCCGCCGTGGGGCACGATCAGCAACATCGAACCTTCGCGTTACGAGGCTGGCGCCGCGTACCTCACAGTTGATTTCCACCAGGTGAACAATCGCGACCCGTACATCTACAAGACCAAAGACTACGGCAAGACGTGGAAAGCTATCACCAACGGCATTCCGCGCAGCATGTTGAGTTATGCGCACTGCGTTCGTGAAGATCCGGTGCGTCGAGGATTGCTGTATGCGGGCACCGAGAATGGTCTGTACGTTTCCTTCGACGATGGCGAGAGATGGGAGCCGTTGCAAAGCAATTTGCCGCGCGCGCCTGTTTACTGGATGGTTATCCAGGAACACTTCAACGATCTCGTTGTCGGGACTTACGGACGTGGCTTCTGGATCCTCGACGACCTCACGCCAATTCAGAAGATGAATCAAACGGTGCGCGATGCGAGCGCACACCTCTTTCCGCCGCTTCCGACTTACCGGTTTAGAGCGAGTACGCAACCCGTCACCATGTCGGATGATCCTTCCGCCGGACAGAATCCGCCGTACGGAGCAGCGATCAGTTACTACCTGAAATCCACTCCGGCAGGAGACGTTAAGATCAGGATCGAAGACGCCAAAGGGCAAGTAGTGAGAACGCTTAATGGAACGAAGAACATCGGCCTCAATCGCGTCACCTGGAACCTCGAGGGAGAGCCGACGACGGAGGTCAGGATGAGAACGAGTCCGGCCTACGCTCCGGAGATCAAGGTTGGGCCTGACGGAACTCGGAATGCTCCCGGCGCCGGTCGCATGTCAATCCTGATGCCACCGGGTAATTACACCGTGAAGCTTTCGGTGGCGGGACAGAACCTGGCGCAACCGCTCATACTCAAGAAGGATCCGAATTCCGGTGGCACCGAAGCCAACATTTCCGAGCAAATCACGATGCTGCTGGAACTGCGCAAGGATCTCGAAAGTGGGGCGCGGATGGTGAACCAGATCGAGTTTATTCGCAGTCAGCTATTACAACTGACGTCAGCCTCGACTTCCTTGAAATCCGCCGCCGATGCGCTTGATAAAAAATTGATAGAAATTGAGGAAAACTTGATTCAGCGTCGGCTTACGGGACAGGGACAGGACACGGTCCGCTGGCCGCCGAAATTGCTGAGCAAGATTAACTATCTGGCTGGTGGGTTGGCGAGTGGAGACTTTGCTCCGACGACGCAGCAGCGTGAGGTGCATGCGTTATTCAAGCAACAACTCACCTCGCTGCAACAGCAACTGGACGCTGCTTTGAATCAAGATTTGACGGCGCTCAATAAGTTGCTGGGTGACAGCAACATAAAGAGCGCCATCAAGACAAATCCGTAGCTTTGATTTGCGTAATCTGCGGCT
>JAICQI010000696.1 GCA_025937955.1 Pyrinomonadaceae bacterium | reverse complement strand
GCCGGGCGTCACGCGCCGTTATCCAAACACGCGCATGGGCGTTGAAGAAGTGATCCGCGACGCGTTCACGCGCGCGCGCGATTACAAACGCACGTGGGATGAGTATCGCGCGGCGGTCAAAAACGACAAGAATGTGATGCCGCCACGCCGAGACCTCCAACTCGAGCCGCTCGTCGAAATCCTCGAAGGCAAACGCTACGTTCACGCACACTGCTACATCGCCAGTGAGATCCTGATGTTGATCAGTCTCGCGGACGAATTTGGTTTCAAGATCAAAACGTTTCAGCACGTGCTCGAAGGTTATAAGGTCGCCAAAGAGATCGCAGCGCACGGCGCCGGCGCTTCGATCTTCGCCGACTCATGGGCCTACAAGATCGAAGCCTACGACGCCATTCCTTACAACGCAGCGATCATGACGCGCGCCGGAGTAGTTGTCTCGATGAACTCCGACTCCGACGAACGTGCGCGTCGCTTGAACATCGAAGCCGCAAAAGCCATGCACTGGGGCGAATTGACTGAAGAGCAGGCACTCAAGCTCATCACGCTGAATCCCGCGATCCAGCTCGGCATTCAGGAGCGCGTTGGTTCGATCGAGGTAGGCAAGGACGCCGACATCGCGATCTGGAACGGACATCCGTTCAGCGTCTATTCACGCGTCGACACGACATTCGTCGACGGCGTCGTTTATTTCGATCGCGAACAGGACCTTGCGCGGCGTCCGGAACTTGCAAAAGAGCGCGCTGTGTTGGAGCAAGCCGATCCAAACAAGCCTCGCCCGCAAGGACAGTCGCCGCAAACACCACGACGCCGCCCGAGCGGTCACGAAGAGGACGACACCGAAGTTGAAAAGCCCTAAATCCGCGTTCATCTGTGGCTAAAAATTGGAGAGCTAATGAGGATCCTAATTGCATTACTTCTTTTCACCACCCCGGCACTGGCCCAACAGATTGGTGAGCCAACCACACAACAAGGAGTCATTCCGCCGCGAGGCATCTTTGCGATCCGCAACGCTCGCATCGTCACCGTCAGTGGCGCTGACATCGAAAACGGCACGGTGGTAATTCGCGACGGAAAGATCGAAGCAGTCGGCGCGAACGTCTCCGTCCCCACTGGCGCACAGACGATCGACGGCAGCGGCTTGTCAGTCTATCCCGGCATGATCGACGCCGGCACAAACATGGGACTCGTTGAAGTTCCACAAGGCGCGAACGGCACGGTCGACACGTCCGAAGTCGGCGAGCTGAATCCCAACGCGAAAGCCATCATTGCCGTCAACCCCTACAGCGCGCACATTGCCGTAACGCGCGTTGAAGGCATCACTAACACGTTGACAGCTCCCACTGGCGGTTTGATCTCCGGCCAGGCGGCGCTCATCAACCTCCTCGGCACAGCGCCAAAAGAGATGGCTGTAGTCCCACAAGTCGCACTCGTGATCAACTACCCACGCGTTGCCGGTGGCGGAGGCGGCTTCGGCGGGTTTCAACAGCAGCCGGCAAATCTGTCCGACACCCTCGCGGCAAACGAGCGCCAGGTCGAGCAGATCCGCAAGATGTTGCGCGACGCCGAAGCCTACGGTCGCGCGCAGGATGCTTACGCGAAAGACAAGTCGGTGCCGCGCCCGGATCGCAATGTCGTGCTCGAACCGCTCGTGCCGTACGTTCGTGGCGAGCAGCCGGTGATCTTTCGCGCGGATCGCGAGGCTGAGATTCGCGGCGCGATCAAGTTTGCGGAAGAGATGAAGCTGAAACCGATCATCCTCGGCGGCAACGACGCCTGGAAGGTCGCGAATCTTTTGAAAGAGAAGAACGTGCCTGTAATTTTGACCGGTGTTTTTTCCTTACCACAGCGAGAAGACGACCCTTACGACACATTATTTGAAAATCCGGCGAAACTTCAGGCGGCTGGCGTACGCTACTGCATATCCACTGGCGATGCCGGGGCGGAAGTGCGGAACCTGGCGCAGTTTGCCGGAATGGCGGCGGCTTTTGGACTGTCGAAGACTGACGCCGTCAAGGCAGTCACCCTCTACCCCGCACAAATAATGAATGTAGCCGACCGCTTGGGCTCGATCGAAGCCGGAAAGTTGGCCAATCTGGTCGTAACCGACGGCGATTTGCTCGAGATTCGCTCGCGCATACGATATTTGTTCATAGATGGCCGCCCGGTGGTGTTAAACAGTAGACACACAGAACTGAATGATGCGTTCAAAAATCGAAAGTAATCCGGCCGCAGATTACACAGATTAATCTGCGGAAGGTTTTGAGGAGTTTTTCTTGTCTAAAAAAGTCGCTCTGATCTTCGCCACTCTTCTGATCCTCTCCACGCCGGCATATTCACAAACCAAACTCTTGCGGTTCCCCGACATTCGCGGCGACCGCGTGGTTTTTACTTATGCCGGTGATTTATGGACTGCCCCTTCCAGCGGTGGTTCTGCCATGCATTTGACAACGCACCCCGGCGTGGAAGTGTTTGGGAAGTTTTCACCAGACGGAAAGTGGATCGCTTTCACGGGCCAGTACGACGGCGACGAACAGGTCTACGTCGTGCCGACCTCAGGCGGCGAACCTCGCCAACTGACTTTCTATCCCGCCCGCGGGCCGCTCCCGCCGCGCTGGGGATGGGACAACCAGGTGTTTGGCTGGACGAAGGACAGCAAGCGAATCATCTTCCGCTCTTTGCGTGACTCGTGGTCGCTTCCGATCGCGCGTTTGTACACGGTGTCGATCGATGGTGGTCCATCCACGGTCTTGCCGATGCCGAATGCGGGATCGGGTGACTTGTCTCCAAACAACGACGAGATCGTTTACTCACCACAGTCGCGCGACTTCAGATCAGAAAAACGATACGGCGGCGGACAAGCGAATCAACTCTATATCTTCAACCTGAGCAGCAACGCCGCGAGACGCATCACCGAAGGCCCTCGCCCCACTCGCGATGCGATGTGGATTGGCGACAACATCTACTTCAATTCCGATCGCGATGGTCATTTCAATCTTTACGTTTACAACGTGCCAAGCGGCAGGACCACGCAAGTCACTGCAAACCGGCCGTGGGATGTGCGTTGGCCCAGCTCCGACAACGAGAACCAGATCGTTTACGAGTTGAACGGCGAGCTTCAGGTGCTCGACGCGCGCACGAAGAAGAGCACGCCGATTTCGATCAATGTTCCTGACGAAGGTAACGCACGCCGTCCGAGTCGCGTGTCAGCGTCAAACCTGATCGAGTCGGTTGGCTTGAGTCCAAAGGGTGAGCGCGCCTTGTTTGTGGCGCGTGGCGACATCTTCACTGCTCCGATCGAAAAAGGGCCAACACGAAACCTGACCGATTCATCGGGCGCGCACGACAAGTGGCCCAGTTGGTCGCCGGACGGTTCGCTGATCGCGTTCATCTCTGACAAGAGTGGTGAAGAGGAACTCTATCTCATCCCCCAGGATGGTTCTAAACCTGCCGAGCAGATTACCAACGGCGGTACGGCGATGCGTTACGCGCCTGAGTGGGCGCCTGACGGCAAACGAATCGCGTTTAGTGATAAAGACGGCAAGCTCTTCGTGCTCACTTTGGCCGATCGCAAGATCGTCGAAGTGACCGATTCGCCGCGTGGCCAGATTCG
>JAICQI010000355.1 GCA_025937955.1 Pyrinomonadaceae bacterium | reverse complement strand
TAAGACTGCAATATTTCAATGTCAATCTCTGGCGGCGGCGTTGCTCCGGCGTCCTTCAATAGCTGAACAATGTCGTCACGCTTCTTGTTAGCAAGTGCTGCGGCAAGTGCAACGTTAAGTGTCTCGATCTTTACCTGCCCGCTCTCGATCGCGCTCCGCATGAGCTCAGGTCTCTCTTCCGTGAGGCCGCTGATCAGCATGCCAAATACGCTTTCCTGACCAAATGTGATCCAGAAGCGGTTGCGGTCACGAATGATAACCTCGCGCATGCCGTAAAAGGTGTCGTGTGGTCCCTCGACAACGTCCACTCGATCCTTCAGGCGCGAATAGATCTCGTCAACGTCGTCCGCATAAACGTAAAGATCCACTTCACGTCGCCATTTGTCGCTCGTCTCACCATCCTGGCTGAACATGACCTGGCCATCTCCGAAAGACACGATCGCAAAACTCAACCCATCGTCGGTTTCCTTTCCGTACCTGGCTACAACATTGAAGCCAATGCTCTCGTACCATTCGACAGTCTCCCGCACATCCGGCACGTGGATCATCGGAACGACCTTTTGCTTCATTGTTCTACCTTCCTTTGAAATCGATTGTGCTAGAATTCGCCGCCGATGCCAACATCCACTGTTCCGACCGACACTAACCGGCTTGTGTCACTCGATGTATTTCGCGGCATTACCATCGCCGGGATGATTCTGGTAAACAATCCCGGCTCGTGGGAACACATTTACTGGCCGCTAGAACACGCACAATGGCACGGCTGGACGCCGACCGATTTGGTCTTCCCGTTTTTCCTGTTCATCGTTGGCATTGCGATACCACTTGCTTTTGGCAGTCGCCTTGAACGCGGCGGCAGCACGCGCGATCTCTACGTAAAGATCATTAAACGCACGCTGATCATCTTCGCGATTGGCCTGTTTTTGAACGCGTTTCCGGATTTCGGTCTCGCCGAGCTTCGCATTCCTGGCGTGTTGCAGCGCATTGCCGTCTGTTATTTCTTCGCCTCCATCATATTTCTTAACACTAAGGTCAGAACTCAGATCGCGATCACGATTGGCTTGCTGATCTTTTACTGGTTGCTGGTGAAGCTCGTACCGGCGCCGGGTTATGCTGCCGGCGATCTAACGAAAGATGGAAGTTTGCCCTCGTACATCGATCGTGTCGTCTTCGGAAAGCACGTGTGGGCGCAGGCGAAGGTTTACGATCCGGAAGGGCTATTGAGCACCATTCCCGCGATCGCTACGACGTTGATTGGTGTCTTGACCGGGCAGTGGTTGCGTACCGAAAAGTCGCGCATCGAAAAAGCTGCGGGGATGTTTGTGGCAGGCGCGGTTTGCGTGGCGGTTGGCTGGGCGTGGAACTCGTTCTTTCCGATCAATAAAGCGCTATGGACCAGTTCGTACGTGCTTTTCACGGGCGGTCTGGCGCTACAATTCCTGGCGCTGTGTTACTGGATCATCGACATCAAAGGCTATCGCCGGTGGGCAAAACCGTTTGAAGTTTTTGGGCTCAACGCGATCGCGCTGTATGTCGTCGCGGACTTGATGGCGGAACTGCTCGGTATGATCAAAATCGGACAAGGAACGCTCGGATCGTGGCTTTATAACGACGTGTTTTCCTCTTGGGCGTCACCGGTGAACGCCTCGCTCGCGTTCGCGATTACCTTCGTTCTGGTTTGCCTCGGATTGATGTGGATCCTTTACAGTCGAAAGATCTTCCTCAAGGTCTAGTCCTCCAGCCGCCGTTTGGCCTCAGCGATCAGAAGATTGTTTTTCTCGTAGCTCAACTCCGTCGTGCGCTCGGGAGGATACTGATGCTTTTGATACACGGGATACGCTTCGGTTCGCAGGTGGGCCAGCATGTGATGACCACGACGCGATGCGCGCTCATGTCGCAATGCGGAGATATCGACTGGTGCCACGACGATCCGCTCGCCTGGTCCAGGTGAGGCTTCGGCCAGCAGTCGCCCATCGAAATCAATTACCTGACTGCCGCCAGGCCACGAGTACGGTGGATAGTGCTTAAGACTCGCGCCCTGGTTCGCGGCTACCACGTAAGCGATGTTCTCCAGTGCGCGACAACGATTCACGATCGTCCACCACGCCATCGGCTCTGTTGCGCCCCACGGATCCATGTAAGCAGACACGCGTATCAATACTTCCGCGCCATTCGCCGCCAACTGTCGCATCGCTTCGGGAAACAACCAGTCGTAACAGATCGCGCAACCGATGCGGCCGATGGGCGTGTCGGCCACCGGAAACAAAGGCTCGTCATAATCGGGTAGATCGTGCGGGCTGGTGTGGACTTCGTAAGGAATCCACGTGTTCACCTTGCGATATTTGTAGAGCACGCCCTGTGGACCGATGAGGCAAGTAGTGTTGAAAACGTGGCCCGGCCACTTCGGATCGACCTCGAGCATCGAGCCGCTTTGAATGTAGATGTCGTGTTCCTTTGCTTTTTGTTGCAGGCGTTCGGTGTGCTCGTTCGGAATCGTGATCGCAAGCTTCTCGATCAGTTCCGCGGCAGTCTCGAAGACCGGCGCCGCGTGTGCAAACTCCGGAAACACGACAAGCCGCACCGGCAGAAACGGCGCCGCGCCCGCGACCGCCGAATCGATCATCGAGAGCATGCGATCCGTATTCGCACGCATCCCGCGCCGATCGATCGGGTTCGCAAAATCGGTCTGGCAAGCAGCTACTGAGTACCTGATGTAATCCATCTTCTTAAATCCGTGTAATCTGTGGCTAAAACTCGTTCTACCGGAGACGTAACGATACGGGTATTGTACGTCTCCAAATATCTCTGCCGCTTCTTGGTCAATGGATACCTTTCGGGCCACGAGTACGGATATTTACTCATGCCGTGAAACGGCAGTGGCCCAACCTGATCCGGGCTCGCTGAGTTGATGTCCATCTCCTTGCTGAAACCATCTGCATAAAGCAGGAACGTTCGCTTCCAACCTTTTGGCAATGGTGGCAGCTTCTCAGCCACAAAGGATAAGACCAACTCATCACCGGGCCGCGAAATCACAAACATGTCGTCCGATGCCAGCAATAATTCACGCACGTCGCCTTCGCGCGTGTATCGACCCGTCATGACTTTCCACGGCGAGGTGAACGAGACTTTCTCATAGTCGTAACTCAACGGTTGCCTGCCATCTGGTGAGTGTTCGAGAGAGAAACCGCGCCAGCGCAAATCGGCTACAGCTGGATCGAGCCGCGTCAATTGCACGGGGAAGTTGCCGCCCGAAGTATCGACCAAAATCTGGTCCCAATAGATGCGCATGTTAGTAACAATGCGGACCTCCCGAAACTTGCCTGGGAGATCCACGACGATCGTTTGCGGACGACCAACCGGAATGCCAACGTTTTCAATCACTGTACGCCAGCGTCCGTGCTTGTCTTTCACCTGAAGGGCAGGCAGCGTCAAAGCCTTTCCGCTTTGCGATGCAGCGAGGTTGTCGCTGGACCACGCGTAATCAGTCCAGCCGGTCAGCAGCAGTTTTGTAGGGGCGGCACTCCGTGGCCGCCCGTCGTTGATTTTCGCGCGGAACGGGCGGCCACGGAGGGCCGCCCCTACAATAACGTCCTCATCTGCATTAAGGGTCAACGTTAACTCGTGATCCTTCGCGTAGCCGCGAATCGGTTGCAGTTGGAAATCGTCGGGGTATTCGCGGTCCAAATGTGCAATACGCGAAAGAACGTCGTGGCCGTGCTCGTCAATTGCCGCTACGGGCGGGCGAGCGTTGCGCGTCGAGTGGATCTTGAACGGCTGTGGCGGAACAGTGAGTCCTTCGTTTGGATAAACTTCCGTATCCTGCGGATGAGCCACGGCGACTAATTGAAACTTATCCATGAACACGGCTTCTTCGAGTTCATTTGTGACGCGCAGCTCGTAACGTCCATTGCGTTCGCGCAATAGATCGCCGCTGATGCGAACGTACTCGTCCGGATCCGGCGTGTTGTAAACACCGGGCGCGTCGAGATGGCCCATCTCACCGCCACCCATGAAATCCGTGACGAACACAAAGCGTTCACCATTCCAAACATACAGGTAAGGACACGAAGACGGTTTGCGATCCAACTCCGTGAGCGTGATCGGCGACTTCGTATTTGCGATCTCTGTTTCGGCCTGGACGATTCCAGCGGGCCACAAGACCCGTATCGCATCGACCGTTGTGCGTTTGCCGAGACCAAACACAACATCGGCAGGCGCAGGCGCCGGAGAAGCGGAATAGGTTTCGAGTTTCTGCGCGAGACTGCCTGCCCGCACTTCGATTTTCGAGCCCACGCCGCTGCGATTGCTGACTTTACCCGCGAGATTCACGCGCACGGAACGATTGGCGTTGCCGCCGTTGTTGCGGGCGAACTTCAAACCGCCGCCGGGAGTTCCGAAGATGATGTCAGTATCTCCGTCGCCATCGAGATCTCCGGAAAGAAGCACCGGCGCCCGCTTGCCGGCTGTTGCGGTTAAACCTTTTGTCGCTTTACTGCTCACATCGGTCCACGCGTCACCGGTATTGCGCAGCACGCGGAGTTGCGTCTGTACGCTCGTGACGAGATCGAGCAGTCCATCGTTGTCGTAGTCGATGAACTGCGCCGCATTGCTTCCGCCTTCGGTGCGCGTGAGCTGGAAACGCTCTTTGCCGGTGCTGAGCGCGAAGTCGCCGGTCGTGTCGTTTGCTGCAGCAAAATAGAAATCAGTGAAACCGTCTTTGTTCACATCGCCGGCAGCGACACTCATCGCGCCTTTGCGCGTGATTCCGACTTCAGTTGCCACATCGCGAAACGTTCCGTCGCGCAGGTTGCGCCAGAGCGAGATCTTTTCAGTTGACGCAACGAGCAGATCGATGTCGCGCCGGTTGTCGAAGTCAGTCGGCACGATCGCACGCGCAGCGACTTTGTCAGCGAGTTTTGCAGCGACGGTCTGATCGCTAAACGTGCCGTCGCCGTTGTTCCGCAGCAGCAGGTATCCGTCGCCGGCGATTAATAGGTCGAGGTCGCCGTCATGATCGAAATCGACAAAGGCCGCTGACGATGAAAGATTTGCAGGCGTTGCGATTTTTGCCCGGGCAGTAACGTCTGAAAAAGTTCCTTTGTCGTCGTTGTGGTAGAGCGTGCTCGCGCCCTGGCGAAGAATGAAGAGATCGGGACGGCCGTCGTTGTCGTAGTCGCCGGCGATAGCTGCGGTACCTGATACGGTGGCGGTCTTCGAGAGTGCTCCCGCTTGTGCGGTGATGTCGGTGAACTTTCCGCCGTCGTTGCGCGCGAGTCGTTGACGGTTTCCCGCGACTTCGAGCAGATCCAAGTCGCCATCGACATCGTAATCAAAAAGTAAAGCGGCACCAGTGGTTGCGTCAGCCGGCCACTCACCTGCGGGCGGCAGCGCAGCCGAAGTTTCATCTTTGAAGACGACTTCCGGAGTTTGTTTGTCAACTAAGTCAGCTTCAGCGCCGGTTGACGCGATCGCTTCAGCATAACGTCCTTGTTCGAGATAATTTGTACCGAGTGTCGTGCCCGTACCGCGGTTGCGCAACTCCTGGAACTGCCCGATCACCTTCGTGCCTTCTTCTCTTTGACCCGAACGCATCAACGACGTTCCGAGGTTGTAAAGCGCCGTGGCGCTATAAGGTTCCGCGGCGACGGCGAGCCGGAGCGCCGCAATTGCTTCGGGATACTTGCGCTGTTGCGCGTAGAGCTGGCCGAGGTTTACGTTCGCGCCGACGTCGTTCGGATCGATGCGCAGCACCTTTTGAAACGCGACAATCGCTTCTTCCGGTTTGTTCTGCGTCTTGGCCGCAAGACCTAAAACGTAAAGCGGCTGTGGCGCTGATGGCGACGCCACGCTCGCCGCTTGCAACTCTTTCTGCGCCGCGGGCAGGTCGGGCATGTTGAAAAGCGCGATGCCGAGATTGATGCGCGCCAGCGCCAGACCCGGTTGGAGCTGCAGCGCACGCCGGAAGGCATCCGCGGCTTCTTTGTGTTTGAATTGTTCGAGCAGCGCAACGCCGAGATTATTAGCGCGGTACGCCTCTTCGCGCGCGTTCGCTTTGGGTTGTTCGTTTTGAAGCTGCGCTGACGTGGCGGTTAACAGGACACATGCCGATAGTGCCAGCACCAGAAGGCCGATTTTAGATTTCATTGTGCTACATTGTGCGAAGTTTCCCGCAACGGCGCAAAGGCGCAAAGATCGAATTCGGAGAAAATATTATAGGCCTATAAGAGTTATAGGTCCTATATGACCCATGAAAAAAATTGCGATCACCATTTTGCTCGCGGCTCTGTGCGTGCTTAACGCCTGCAGCCGGACGAGCAATCTCCCGACCAAATCATCACCGCAATACAACGAGCTGGTTCGCACCTTCTACATCGGCC
>JAICQI010000977.1 GCA_025937955.1 Pyrinomonadaceae bacterium | reverse complement strand
GCATTCAGCAATTGCTGTCGAGGATCCGGACCATCCAGAACACCGCTACGTCAACTTATTCAGGTTAAATTGCACTTCGTACGATTCCTAATATGGCTCGTCACCGGATCTCAAATAATAGAATTGTGTGATCGTGAAGAAAGTCGCCGTTGACCCGCTCCGTGCGATCGGGCACCCAACCCTCCACAGGAAAATCATGCGATATGACTCTTGCGCCGGGTTTTAACTGTCGGTCGAGAATCGGCCGCAACTTGGCGTTGAATTCCGGTAACATGTATAGCGTTACAACCGTTGCTTCAGACACATCCACTGACAGCGCATCCTGCACACGGAACTCCGTGAGATGCTCGACCTTCTCTCTAAATGCATTGGCTTGAGCTTTACGCACAAGATCAGCATCGATCTCGATGCCAACTCCTCGAGCCCCAAACTTTTGGGCCGCGCGAATGATAATCACGCCGTCCCCGCTGCCGAGATCGTAGATCACGTCTGCGGAGGTCACCCGCGCCATCTCCAACATCCTATCGACCACCCCAACTGGCGTCGGGACAAATGGAACTTCGCCGTCCGTCCACCGTGGGATGGCGCAAGCGCTTAAGACGGCAAGCAGGTAAAGGCCCAACAGGCTTCGCAAGAAGGTTTTCATAGCCACTGTTCAATCCTATACAACGAGAATCGCACTTGCTGGTTATAAAGGAAACTCTCTCAAAGCGTCAATGGCTTGCGCAGGCATGAACGAAAAGATGGTTGACAAAGGCAACCGTTTGTTATGATCTGGCCGGGTATAGCTCATTCACGGAGGCGCAAGAATGGCAAGTTGGGACGATATGCTAACCGATAGAGACAAAGAAGTTTTTTCTAAATCCGGCTACGGTAAACGCGCTGGATTCGGACAGAGACCTGCGGTCTTGGTAATCGATGTTAATTACAACTTCGTCGGTGATAAGCCGGAGCCCATTCTCGATTCAATCAAACGTTTTCGCAACAGCTGTGGTGCCGAAGGTTGGGAAGGCGTTCACCGTATCGGCGAACTACTTACCGAATGTAGAAAGAAACATCTGCCGACTTTCTATACTACCGGCCACGATGATCGAACCAACGCAGTTGCCTTCGGCCGCTGGCAAGCTAAGAATAGTCGCTCGACCGAGGACATGACCGATACTTGGGATAAGGGCAACGACATTGTCGCGGAAATCGCTCCTCGAGGAGGAGACATCGTTGTACGCAAACAAAAACCCAGCGCCTTCTTCGGCACACCTTTGATGAGCATGCTAAACGAGGTTCACGCCGACAGCGTTTTGGTCACTGGCACTACGACCAGCGGCTGCGTTCGTGCGAGCGTCATCGACGCGTTTTCCTACAATTTGAAAGTTTCGGTGGTGGAAGACTGCGTTTTTGATCGTGGCCAGGCATCGCACAAGATCAATCTCTTCGACATGGCGATGAAGTATGCGGATGTCATCTCACTTCAGGAAACAGTCGAATACGTTCGGGGATTACCCGATAATCTTTTTGCTCCAGCGTTGTAAATCCGTCCCCACGCTCGACCGACTGCGGCAGCAT
>JAICQI010000042.1 GCA_025937955.1 Pyrinomonadaceae bacterium | reverse complement strand
GAACGGAACCGACCACAACTCTTTGCTGGTCTTACCGTCAACGCCAACAATCGAGCCTTGGGTCATCGTCACGATCTGCTTCGTGCCGCCGGCTTCGATCACGACGGGCGAAGCATAGCCTGGACCAAGTCCACGCCATTCCCACTCAGTCGTTCCAGTCGCGGGATTGAGCGCGAGAATTTGTCCACCGTGAATGTCGCTGCCGACCTGGATCACCAAACGCCCGTCGACAAGCAGTGGCGAAGCGGCGGTACCGCAGAACAGCTTCGACGTGTCGATCGCTTTTGAGAAGTCGCGCGTCCAGAGCTGTTTTCCGGTCGCCGTGTCCCACGCGTTGAGAACTCCCGTGACGCCGAGCGTGAACAGTCGATTGCCGATCACGAGTGGAGTCGAGTTGGGACCCTTCGCCATCTCGACGGCGTACTGGTTCTTCTTAAAATCGGCCTGGTACTTCTGCTGCCAGATAACCTTGCCGTCGCCAAGATTGATGGCCGCCACGATCTCTTCCGGATCGCGCCGCCCGTGAACAAACGCGCGCCCATTCGCTACCACGGGCGATGAGTAACCCTCGCCAATCTCGACGCGCCAGCTTCGTTTCAACGACTCCGGCCACGCCGCCGGGACATTCTTCCCGGAGACGGAGCCGTCGCGCGCCGGCCCGCGCCACTGCGTCCACTCCTGCGCTCTCACCGCCATCGCGGCGAGCGCCAAAACCATTAGAGTGCCTGTAATTCTTATGTTTTTCATGAGACGAAGATCATAGATCAGTCGGCTCAAACTTAGCCACAAAAAGGCACAAAAAGCTCAAAATAATTACTCTGATCAGTGCCCGATTGGTTCAGACTTTTGAGCTTTATGTGCCTTTGTGGCTAAAGATCAGACCACGTCGGCGAAGCTCTTGCGGGTGCGGGCGAACCACCAGTAGCCAAAGAGAAGAACGACTAAAGCAAAGGCGGTGAAGTAGGCGAGGCCCGGCCAATCAGGCGCGGATGCCTCGAGGAAGATGCGTCGATAGCTGCGCACGAGGGGCGTGAAGGGATTGATGTTGATGACCGCGCGGAAACGTTCGGGGACGATCGATTCCGGATAGATGATCGGCGTCAGGTACATCCAGGCCA
The DNA here is from genome assembly GCA_025937955.1 of Pyrinomonadaceae bacterium. Classification (GTDB taxonomy): domain Bacteria; phylum Acidobacteriota; class Blastocatellia; order Pyrinomonadales; family Pyrinomonadaceae; genus PSRF01. The sequence continues at coordinate 13,657 of JAICQI010000042.1, read as the reverse complement.
TGAGCAGCAACGTAATTCCCTGCGTGATGTCGCGCAGGAAAACTCCGAGCGACGCGATCAGCCACGCCGCGCCGAGGGCAAACAGAAGTTGTGGAATCAACAGCACCGGCAGCCATAAGACGGTCAAGTCCAGACGTTGTCGCAGGGCGATCGCTGCGATCAGGAGCGCGAACGTGGCGAACAGCTGATTGCCAAGCGCGGCGAGCACTTGCGCTGCGGGTAATGTTTCGAGTGGGAATACGACTCGTTTGACGAGGTTCGAATGGGCCAGGATCGTGTTGGCGGATTGTTGCACAGACTCCTGAAACATGGTCCAGGGCAACAAGCCGCAAAAGAGATATAGGGCGAAGTCCCAATGAGAAGCGCTGGCGCTGAAGCGAGCGCCGAATATGCCTGAAAAGACGAACGTGAAGATCGCGATCATCACGGCCGGCGTCAACACCGCCCAGGCGATGCCGAGCACCGATCCTTTGTAACGGCCCAACAGTTCTCTCTTTGCAAACGAATAGATCAGCTCTGCGCGCATATGTTCAAACTGACCCGGTGCCCCGCCAACTGTTTTTATTGTGCCAGCCGATGACCACGCCGGTGGCGCCGATGTCGCGCCACCAGGTTTCGAATTCCTCACGCGGAATATAGAACGCCGTCGGCGCCAACAGGTGATCGAAGACGATAGTGTGTTGTTCGCGCCAGCCGAAATCCGAGATCGCGCTCAAGTAATCATTGTAGAAGAGGTGTTTGGCGAGAAACGAGCCGCTTCGGTTTAGTGGTCCATAGACCAGCTTTGTCGCGAGATAAATGCCGGCAGCGGGAAGCTTCGACAGTTGCAAGAGCGCGCGTTGATCGATTCGCGACGTGATTTTCTCGCGCACCGGGTTTACCCAACGCGTGATCCACTTGTTGTTCTCGGCTCCGTAGATCCAGGCTGAGATGTGTCCACCCGGTTTTACCTTCGACGCCAACGACAGGAAACCGCCTCGCGGATCCGGTAGGTGATGCAGGACGCCGACCGAAAAGGCGTAATCAAACTTTCTTGCGAACGGAAGATGGTATATATCCGCCTGAATGATATGCGCGTTGGGCAATGAGCGCGTGGCGGCAAAGGCGGTCTCGACAGCGACGCTGAGATCGATGCCGATCACGTCGCGTGCTCCCCAACGCGCGGCAAGTTGCGTGTGGCGTCCCTTGCCACAGCCGCCTTCGAGCACAATCTTGTCGCGGAAAAACTCCGGCGTCACGGGCGCAATCCAGCCGAGAAACTGTTCCGCGTAGCGCTCGTCTTCCTGTGTGAAGTGTTGCCATTGCCAGCCGAAGCCTGCGGCCGTGGCGCGCTTGTCGCTCTCGACCCGATCGAGATTTGCGAAACGCGGAATACCGGAAGTGATCGGAAACGAGGAGGTACACGCAGGGCAGCGCAACTCGCCCTCCATGATCTCTGCTTGTTCGGCACTGCGGACCGAGAGATCGAGAGACCCTGCACACGAGGGACATACGAGATAGGAGAGAAGCGTTTCCTTCAAGGCAAGCCACTATAACATCAGCCACGGATTAACACGGTGGCTCTAATTACACTGGCGGGGGTTGTGGGTGGCGAGCATGCCGAAGCGGTTTTGATACTCGGCGGAGTTCAGGAAATTGCAGACTAACGAGCGGGCGGCGTCGGGGTCGCGCAGTGGTTTGTTCTTGAGCGTGTTGACCCAGCTGTTATAGGCCGTCTCATCCGGATTGCGCCGCAGGTAACTGAAATACTGGAATAGCACTAACGCCTGATTGTAATTGGCGTCGACAACGCGCTGGTCCGACGCGAGCCGCGCAAGTACGGCCGCGCGACCGTTGGCGCTGTCGTCCAACAAGCCGATCAATAAACTTCTTTCCGAGCCAAGATCGACACCCGTGCCCTGGGCCAATATCGTAAGCAGCGAATCGACAAACTCCGCCGGCTTCATCGTCGCCGGATACTTCCGTTTGAACTCCGGTCGCTCGACAAACGAAGCAGCCAGCGCGATGCGCATCGCTTCCAGCTCACTCTTTTGACTCGCTATCGTCGCTCGATCGCTTTCAAACTCCGTGTAGCGAGGCAGTCGACTAAGCCCGGTTGAATAGAGCCCGTAGAGAAACACGCCCGTGCCGGGCAATTCATTTTCGAGCAGCAGGTTGGTAGAAATCTCAACTCTGCGCGCGCGCAGACAATCGGCGCGAGTGCCGCACGCTGAAAGCTGTGCGGTGAGTTTGTCAACCGTCGCCTGATCGGGTTCGCGTCCGGCGAGATCGGCGTATTGCTGCGTGATGAAGAAACGCGAATCATCAACCGGATTCACGACTGACGATCCCACACCCGGATCGATCGTGATCGCTCCGGGAACGTAGGCCGTCTCGCCCGAGTTTGACTGGAGCCGCAAACTGTAATCGCCAAACGGCGCATTCGCCGCCACCTGCAACTCAATGCTGACTACCGGAAACGGCGCCGCAATTTGTTCGCGCGTCAGGCTTGCAGGATCCACGGTGAAGAACGGTGAGTTAACGCCGATGCTCGTGCCCGGTACCTGATCGACACCCTCTCCACCGAGATAGATCTTCACGCGTTTGCCGGGCGCCAGCGGCAGCGCTACAGTCGAAAGCTCCGCGTTCAATCCGATCACTCTGGGGTTGAGTGCTGAGACCAGCGGTGGCACTAAATTGGAGTTGAGCGGTGTGGTCACGTCCGCCTTCACCGCGACCTGGTTCGACACTTCAAAACTACGAAACTTCTGCGACACTACTGTGTCAGCCGTTGCCGACACGAAAACCCGATATTGTCCGGGCTCGAGACCTTCCAACTTATAAGTGCCGTCGGCGGCAGTGATATCACTGGCAATCACTCGCCCGTTCGCAACACTCTCGGCCCAGATGTGTACGCCATCGAGTGGCGTCAGCGCGCCTGGAGTGCGGTTGTCAGCGAGCTTGCCTTCGATGCGACCGAGCTTGAGCCTCGATCCATAAAGACTGCGGACCTTCTGTCGATCGTCTTCACTGAGCGTACGCTCGGTCAGCGCCGGCAAACCGAAAGTGCCGTTGAACGCCTGCCGCTCCTGCATTGTCGACGACAAGACAGCTGAGTGGTCCAACCCGAGCAGGTGCCCGATCTCATGTGTGAACGTCGCTTCAAGATCGTACGTGCCGGACGTGCCGTCAGTCGAAAACTGCAACTGAGTTCCGTCTTCGGCGCGTGGACGCGGATTGATGCTGATGTCTGCTTCCGCGATGTTGCCGGTTTCCGGATCGAAAAAGACGCGCGTGCGTCCGGTCGTAGTCTCGGAGTTGAAGGCTTCGTTTTCAGGAGTGCTGGCGATCGTCAGCAGGCTGATTCCGTCACCTGCGTCCGCGGGACTGATCGAAGTCGCGGAAGACCAGGTAACAACAAAAGTGATGTTCGAAAGGCTGGCCCAACGAGAGAGGGCCCGGCGTGCGGCGCCGACCACGTCGCTGTCCGCTTTGATGTTATTGCCCGGCGACAGCAAAGAAGTGGAAAGCGAGACCTGGATGGTCTTCCTGGGCCAACGTATTTTGCGAACAGTTTGTGCGGTTGGTTCAAGCTCGAATGAATCGCGGATCCCCAGTCGCTCTCGGGAACCGAGGGAGAAAAACATTGCCACACTGATGATGATGGCGACCGGATATTGCATTCAGAGCTTCCCTGGCGAGGACCAGTCGTTAAGACACGCGGACGCTGGACACTGGGGGAGACCAGCGGGCGAATGGTAGCACGGTTTGGCCGGGTTTTCTGAGAACTTTCCACGCCAAAAGGCGCAAAGGAGCAAAGTTTTTTATGGCGATCTTTGCTACTTTGCGCCTTTGCGCGAAAAAAGGGCGTACAGAGCCCTAGTTTATTGTTATACGCGGCGCGGTGTCAGCCGGGCGGCTGACGGTGATGATGGTCCGCTGGAATTGTACTTGTATGGGCACGTCTCCGGCGCCAGCCAGGGACGAGGGCAAGTCGAAAACTATGCTGTCAAAACCCGCCATACTCCGATTAGGTTGCACGATGATAATTGAAGCCGTCGGGACAGCTGTGGTGCCCACGGTAACCGTGATCTCGGCAGGCGCGGCAAAGCGCACTCCTGTGAGGACCAGCTCGATTCGCTGCGTAACGCTAAACGGCTCCAGCGCTCCCGTGTTCGCATCCCTGGCGACCGCACGTCCCCCTGCACCGTCGGTCGTGGTCATGATGTCAGGTTGCCCAACAACGACCTGCACCAGTCCACGTTGAAGAGTGTTGGTATTTGCTCCGCTGTCCAGTATGTTGACCGCGACGGTGCGTAGTCCCACGGGCACACCGATCGGCACCACGAAATTGATCTCATTAGGATCGTTACCGACAAAACGGAGCCCAGCGGCCGCTCCATTGACGCTCAACGAAACTCCATTGAGCTCCACCGGCAAAGCGGGACTGCGGAGTATTTCGGAAGCTACAGTATTTGGATCGCCGGTAAGCGTCGCATTCGATGGAGCGAGTGGCGCGGTTGAACGAACAATACTCACCATACCCGCTGCCAGACCAATGGGCTGTCCGGGAGTTGGACTTGGGAACGGCGTCGGAGTGGGAGTCGGACTCGGAAGCGGCGTGGCTGCAGTCACGGGCATGTTGCTGAAGCCCGTGAAGAACGAAAGCACTCCGCCGGAGGTAGCGGTGATTTGCGGAGTCAGTAAATAGAAGATTTCCTGGTTGCCATCACCGTTGCCGCCGCCCAATTCCTCGCCTACTACGGAAAACGCGATCCGTTTTCGAGTCTCGCTGGCGATAGGTCGCGTGCTGCCAGCGTTGAAGACCGGCATGTTGGTCAGGCGCGTGAAAGTATTCGACGACGATGCCGGAATCTGCGTCAGAAAAATCTCGGGGGAATTGTCCGTATTAATACCTTCCGACGCTTCCGCCTGCGATGCTGGGAATGATCCATTAGGACGGAAGTTCAGGAATGAACAAAACACCAGGCTCGATGGAGCCAGAGACGAATTGTAGTCAGTGAACATCGGGAAGCGACCGACGTCTGACACTGGTGGGCGCGTGCCGATTTCAACAAATGCGTCGTCAGCGACCGTGTAAACAAAAAGCCCAAGAATCCGTCCGGCCGGCGCTGCGTTCGATTTGGGATCGGTGGCAGTTGATTCGAACGCGATCAGCGCGCCATTGCGACTCAAGCGACGCCCGGTGCTGAGAACATTCGTGTTCCCTACGTTGTTGTTCAGTGTGCGGGTGACCTGTTTAGTAACCCTTGCCGTGCCGCCACTAAAGCTCGCCAGATAGATCTCCGCATTACCATCGGCGTTGTTCGTGGTCACATTAGTGCCATCCGCACTAGCCCCCAGGTTTGCACTGGAAATAAAAGCCACTAACGATCCGCTACTCGATAGAGAAGGACTGGCTTGAAAGACCAATCCAGTTCCCTGTATAGCATCCTGCGTGTTTGTAACCTGCGTCATGGTCTTCGACGCGACGGTGCAAAAGAAGAGCTCGGGATTGCTGTCGTTGTTACTGGTACCAGGCAGAGTGCGCGTGGAGATGAAAGCGACGATGCTGCCATCATCCGAAATTGCCGGATCGCGATTGTCGTCTGCAAAAAACGGGAGGGCAGTACTCGAGCCTGGCGATGGCGCCCGGCTGGCGTCTGTCGCAGTAAGAAAATCGAAACTTCCGGTTGCCAGATCGACAAACGGTACCTCAGCGCCGAGTGTTAAGTCGACGTCAGTAACTGCTGGAAGTCTGTAGATCCAAATTTCGGAGTTAGTAGCATTAGCACCCAATTCGGTGCCGGGAAAGTTACCGGGACTCGGGGCATTCGAACTAAAGACGATCGTGTAAAAGCGCTGGCCTCCTGACACCGTTCCCGTCAACGAGATCATTGGGGACCGGTTATCGATCTCGACCTGTACTCTAGTCAGGTCAGAAGGCGTGGGCTGCGGAGTTGGCGTTGGGCTCGGCGATGGTGACGGGCTGGGAGACGGCGACGGGCTTGGTGACTCCGATGGAATCGGAACGTTTTTGGTATTCGTGATCTGGAAAATGCGGCGTTGCGCGTAATCGAGGATGAAGATCTCGAAATTGCCGTCGGCGTTATCTCTGCCGTCTCTCGCCTTTTCGGTGGAGACGTCGCCATTTGAGGTGAAAACGACGAAGCGCCCGTTGGCGGTGATGTCGCTCATCCTCGAAGTGAAAAACGCCGTGGTGTTAGTGAGTTGGACCGTAAAAGGGTCCGGTGTGGGGCTTGAAGTTTGAGCCGCAACGGAGACGAGCGAGCCACCAATTAGTGCAGGCACGATGATGGCACACAGGAACAAGAAAACTTGCTTCACGAATTCCTCCGCAAATAAAGACACAGATACGAGCAGATTAGATGGCCTCGGGGAGCTAACCGGCAATAAGAACGGCCATTTTAAGCAGAACCCCGTATGTTCGCAAGGAGGGGGACAAAATTTTGGCCGCAGATTTACGCGGATGAATGCTGATTGCTCATCTGCGTTTATCAGCGGAATCTGCGGCTGAAAAACCTGAAATAAGACGCAACCAGTGCGGAATTACCCGGTCAAGGGCTAAGACGGTCTCAGCGTAATCGAGCGCATTGGCTGAAATCGCTTTCCGCACATTTCTGTTTGAAAGCAGCACGACAAGGTATTCGTACAGCAGTTGGGCTTCATGCTCGTCGTGAGCGAGTTTCCAGCATACTCGATCTGGAAACTCCCGGTACTGATTGATGTCGCTGACGATCGCGGGTTTACCAGCCGCCAGCGCGTGCATCAGGGTCCCCGAGGCCTCGCCCATCGAGGGTTTTCTCAGGTTGATTACCACGTCCGACGAGAAAAGTGCGGCGAAATAATCAACTTCGTCGAGATAACCGGTGAAAGTTATGTTTTCCCGGAGCTCGCTCGACTCGATCTCTGCCTGGAACCGTTTTACTTCCGGCGCCGTTTCGCCCGCGAACAGCAAATGCACCGGATACCCTTGCGCGAGTAAGCGCGTGGCTACCTCGACCTGTAACTGCGGCAGCTTGTTGGTGTTAATAAAGCCAAGACAAGTCACCACGAATTGTTTGTGGTCGATTTGAAACCGCTGCTTGAAAGCCTCGACTTGTGCGGCAGCCGGTTCGTGATTCAGTTTTGCGAAATGCGGAATCACGTTCACGTGATCCGCGCCGGCAAACTGGTCCTTTAGCCAACGATGATGAACTACAACCTTCCGGTTTCTATGGACGATGGCATCAGACATCGGGACGGTTCCGCCATGCCGCCTGAGCCGCGGGATAAAGCCGGAGGCTTTTTTATCGCCTGAATGACCGTTGCCGCTAACCAGCGCCTCTTCATAAAGACGCCAATCGGATTTGAGATAGAACGCGTCGTGCAGGAAGGCGCTCAGGTTGTAATCGTGCAAGACGATGGTAGCGGGAAAGTTCCAGGCCAGCTTGTAGATATCTTTGTGAAAAAGAATGTTGTTGCCGAGGTGGTAGATCGTTTCGGCGTACTGATGGCGTCGTGACTGAAAGGCGCTCAGCGGATAGACGGCAAATTCATCTTTCAATCCTTCATTGAGATCTGGTCCATCATTGTAAAGATCGATGTCCACGTATGGACGAAGACCCTTGACCAGCCAGTAGCTGTAATTGGCAATGCCACTATGCTGTGGAGGAAGCGGTGATAACCACGCGACCTTCGGCTTCATTCTCCGGGCTCCACTTCGACGGTTAAGGTGACTGTGTGTGATCCGTTGTGCTCGAACCAACAAACACCTTCGCTGACCAGATCACATTGCAGTACATGCGTGCCAACGCCCGGCAACGGCACTTCAGCCGTGAGCTCGACTGTCTCGCCCGGCATGATATGCCGTTCGTCATCAGTGAGTCGCTGGCGGAAGTAATCCAGGTCAATCAATTTATCGTTCTTATCGAAAAGGTGAATACCAAACCTGACTGCGCCAACGCGAGCAGTGGAAGGCAACCAGCTCGTGCTGCCGGTATTCGTGGCTACCACCTGCAAGACCAGCGACTCACCCGATTTGATGTTCTTCGTGGGCGCTTCCACCTTTAATTTAACCAGCAATCCCTCGCGCTGCCGGCTATCCGGCGGTTCCATCGACTCGCCTTTGAACAAAAAGAAAATGCGCCGGTGCCGCAACTCCTCACGGGTCCGCGCCACGTATTGCGCTCCGGTATCTTCCCCGCTGAGGTAAGCGTCAAACTGGTCCAACGGCAACAGCAACGTCTCCGGATTGAACAGCGCCAGACGTAGATCAGTAAAACCAGCGGCCTGGGCGTCGAGCCAGATCTCCGACACGTTGACGTCGTTTTCAATCAAGCGATTGGTTCTCATTTCATACTGCGACTGCGGCGACTTCGAATGTTCCGGCCCGGGCTCGGAGAATCCGGCAATCCCGCCGGGCTTCAGAACTCGCGCCATCTCCATCAGCACCTTGCCCGGATTTGGCACGTGATGAAAAGCGTCCCAACAACTGATGCGGTCCACCGATTCATCCGGAAGATCCAATGTGTGACCGTCGAAGTGCAGAAAGTGTGGTTGAGGTTGATCGCCGATCAGTGGATGCCGCTTGTATAACTCGGCTCCAATCTTCAGCGCCGACGACGAAACATCAACAGCGATCACTCGCAATCCCAACTGGCTTAGAAAACGAGACGTCCAGCACGAGCCGGCGCCGAAGTCTAAAATCGTCATGTCAGGAAGCAGTTTCAGCCCACGCACGATCTGCGCGAAGTTGATTAGCAGTTCGGGGGTTTCGTTTACGGCTGCAAATGGTTTGGCGTGCAGGTAATCCCAATTATTGATTCTGGCGAAAAACTCCTCGGCAGTTTCACACAACTCTTCAACTGACCACTCACTCATGCGCTGGCGCACATCTATGAAGTCAGGCTTGATTGTTGGTGGTTCGCTTACAACCGGCGCGGATTCATCTGCGACTATGGCGAGCTCGCCTGTAAGAGCTGCGAGTGTTGTAAGGGCCGTTTTCTTCCAGGTGAATTCTTTCGAGTATTGGTATCTTCGCGTCTTCGCTTCGACATCCACTGGCGCGTGTAGGGCTTGTCGAAGAGCGTCTGCCATTGCTTCGACGTTGTACGGATCGAAATAGACTGCGAAGTCGCGTCCGACTTCGGGAATTGATGAAGTGTGCGACACGGCTACCGGAAGTCCGCAGGCCAGACCCTCGAGCACCGGAAGTCCAAAGCCTTCGTAAAGTGATGGAAAGAAGAGACAACGCGCTTTCTGATACGTCTCCACCAAAACGCCATCCGAAATAAAACCTGTAAGCCAGACTTTGTCGGCCACTCCGTGTTTCCGGGCATGATTCAGAAGTTGAGATTCGCTCGCCTTATCGGAGCTGCAAACAATGCACAGTTGCGTTGAGCGAACTCTTTCTTCCGTTCCATATTTCTCGTGCAGCTTCGCGAAAGCTTCGATCGCACGGTCCATGTTCTTGCGCGGGTCGAAGCCTCCGGGGTAAATCACGTAATCCTTTTCCGCCCTCGTGACCGGAAACAGTGGGGGTTGAAAGGAACTATCGACGGCCAGATGCGTAACGACGTGCTGCTTGTTTGCTACCGGGAGCGCTTTCAGAAAGTCTGACTTGGTGTGCTCTGAAATGTGAAGGAACAAATCGAACTCGCGCGCGAGGCGTTCGAGCTTGTTCTTGTAAGGAACAAGACTGTCGGCCGGCCAGCGTTTTGCAAACTCCTGTTCCATTACCAAAACGATCAGATCGAAGACAGTGACAGCGTATGTGCAGGTACTACTTTGACGCTGCGGCAGGACCACGCTATGCATGAGCGCGTTGGGCGACCAGTAGACGTTGATACCCAACCTTTCGATGTCGTTGTTCAGAGTGTCGGAATAAACTTGTTCGGATTGTGGACCATCACCATTGTGGGAAGCACGAGTGTTGTATGCTTCATTCTCGACGACGTGTAGCTTCTGCCGCGCCCAGGGCGACAGGACTGCGAGGTTAGTGCCTGGCGGTGCATTGAGGTAGAAGTCATTAGTGAAGTCGTACTGCAGCATGTTTTCAATGCTGTTGACGAAATACTTCCCGATACCACGAGTGATCTCGGGCGTCAGGAGTGTTTGTCCATCGATCAATATTTTCATTTCGAATTCTTCTTTAGCCGCAGATGAACGCAAATAAACGCTGATGAAGAAATCAGCGTTCACCAGCGTTCATCTGCGGCTAAAACACTCAAGTATCGTGCGAGTACCGCGTCAAAAGAAAACTCACGAGCGAGATACTGTTGGCCGTTCAGGGCCATCGACTGGCGAACCGAATCGTGATCTTCCAGATACTTCAGCGCCTCGCAAAATTCATCTTTATTTGAAACGAACAAGCCACCATTACACCGGCTCACATGGCCCCGCGTCACCGCACACTGCGCCGAAACTACACTCGGTACGCCGCAAAGCCAGCCCTCCATAATCACTAGCGAAAAACTCTCCTTCTCAGAGAGATTGATGACGCCCTGTGAATGCTTGAGCACATCGAGCTTGTCTGTCTCCGAGACAAAGCCCAGATCCAGACAACGATTGCCGGCCGGCACCAGCGATTGGTCTCCGCCACCAATAAAAACCAGCTTCGCATCGCCAGGATATTTCGCAGCGTATTCAACAAACCACTCGCCGAGCAGATGAACATTCTTGCCGCGCTCTTTGCGACCCGCATAAACAAAATAGCGGTCCGGAAGTGTCAACGTTTTCGGCTCCCCGTTGCTGTGCGGCAGTTCAACACCTTCGCCAGTGACCACGCTCTCTACAACACTGCGGCCAAGGCGGCGCCCGTAGTTTCTTATCGCCAACTCCTTCTCTTCGATCGAGTTGAAGAAGATGTGCTTTGAATTAGCAAGCAGCCGTTCGGTCGCGGGCCAGTAAAACTGCGGCTCGTCGTGAAAGCACGGAATGAGCGAGATCTTGCCCGGATATTGGTTCACGACCGAGTGGATAAGACCATGAAAGTAGGGCAAGGCGATAAGCTCGTAACTATCGTTTACGTAATCCGCAACGGCTTGAACCAGTTCGCTGCTGTTAATCCCGTAGTCAAAGAAATCATTCTGTTCAGCGGCAGACAAGTTCTGTCCACGAGTTATCTTTCGAATCACTGCTTCGTATGGTTCACGCACTTTGCCTGTGGCAAACCGGTGTGTCTCTATTCCTTCGACGTCATAAACACCAGGCTCATAATGATCGTGCCACCAACTGTCGTATGGAGACACCGAGCACGTCGTGAATACCCTCGCCGGCACGCCGCGTTTGTTAAGCTCGCGCGCCACCCCTCGCGCCTGTAGTTCGGCGCCGCCTGCGAAGCGGCCAAACCAGGGAGTAATGATTCCGATCTTCTTATTGAACATGCGTGAGCGGAGAAATTAAGGCTTTGTGGCGACGATTCCGTAGTCGGGGGCACTGTAAAAATACTCGTTGAACCTTTTGATTAACTCACTATTACCGTCAAGCCGCGCCTCATCCCAGGGACGAAGTTTCAAAACGTCTTTGCAGCGCAAGCCGCGTGACTCCAGTAGAAACTTCAGCGTTTCACTGGGGATCGGATTGCGATGTGTCGGATCAGCATAGAAGTTACAACTGCCAACCATGAAATTTTCCGGATTAGGCGTCTCGGCTATTAGCAAGCCGCCGGGTTTTAAGATCCGCCGGATTTCATCGAGGATCGCGATCAGCATTTCAAACGGCACATGCTCGACAAAATGGATTGCTGTGATTGCACTCAGGCTTTCGTCCGGTTGGCTGCGCACGTAAGTCAGCGCATCCTGCTCGACTACTTCCAGCCCGGCACCACGACACGTCTCGATAAACACTCTATTCCGATCGACACCTCGCGCCTCGATGCCTTCGGAACGCAGCAGTTGCAGCCACTCACCGCGCCCGCAACCGATGTCCAGAACATCTCCGGTGATCTTTGCTTCCTTCAAGAATGGGAGATACACCTGGAGACGCCGGCTAATCTCTTCACACGATCCTCTAAACTGATCTTCGAACGAAGCATACAGCGCATCGAGCAAATGATCTTGTTCTTTCGCGGCGACCTCAGTAAGCGGATGAGGAGCGGCGCTGTGTTTGATCTCATCGAGTAAGACTGTCAGCCGTCGCTCCTGCATCAGAACACTGGCATCAGCATTCTTTTGTCGCAACGACATCGCCTCGAGTTCTGTGCGCAGCTCCCGGTTGAAATCACTGACGTCTTCATTTTGCTGTGTGATGGTTTGGTCGATGCGAGCGAGATGTTGCTGCTGGTTTACGAGCTGCTGCGCTTGTTCTTCACCCGCTTTTCGAATCTCCGCTAAACGTTCTGCGATCGTGCTCTCAAATACGTGGTACTTTGCTATCAACTGTTCATACTGCTGTAAGGTTAATTCGTTGGCCCGTTGTTGCTCCGCGGCTCGCTGCATCATCTCGAGTATCTGCGCTGAGATCTGCTGCAACGATTCGCTCAGCTCCCTGTGGTGTTGATCCTGGCGCTCGAGGATGTTGCGCTGTTGTGACCAGGTGTAGAACTCGAATTGACTTTGATACTGGACCAGGCGTGGTAAACGGCCAATACCCACCGCGACTCGGACGAGATAACCGACGAGTGGGATCCGCCCCAGGCGTCTAACGATTACTGGCAGAGTCAATCCTGAGATTGTTACCTGGCTGCTGCGACCTTCAGGAGACGAATGCAAGCTAGCCAACACGTCCATCTTGTTGAAGCGTCCGCTTGCGAGTTGCTCCAGGTGGTGCGCCATGCCTGGGTCATCCGGCTCGCGACGAAGCAGCGCTCGATAAGCCTGGCGCACGAAGTCTTCTCCGTGAAACCGCAGCAGGTCGTTCACGTGATAATGATTCTTATGTTCCAGGTGTCCGTTGGACGAACCGGCCGCCGTGCCATTCTGGGCGTCGACCGGGCGATGCTGGTTGGCAACGTTGGCACGAATCTGGTGCATTAAACGCTGCACATCGAGGTTGGGTCCGAGGTCATGGCTCATTGATGGCGAGATTCTACCCTACAAGTCGCACGAGTCTTAAATCAGTGCCTGTCCACAGATTACACAGATTCCATAAATCAATCTGTGTAATCTGTGGATAAAAGCAGCGATGTAATATGATACGAGCCATGGAGCCAGTGCTGCGCATTGAGGGCGTTTCCAAACAGTATCGCATCTATGAGCGTGCTGCCGATCGCCTCAAGGAGATGGCGACCCTCGGACGCTGGAAAACGCACCGCGAGTTCTGGGCCCTGCGCGACGTCAGTTTCGAAGTTGAACCGGGAACGACGTTCGGCATTGTTGGTCCTAACGGTTGCGGGAAATCCACTCTGCTTCAGATCGTCGCGGGCACGCTGCAACCCACACTGGGAACGGTTTGGCGTAACGGCCGGACCGCAGCGCTGCTCGAGTTGGGCGCGGGCTTCAATCCCGAGTTTACGGGAGTTGAAAACGTCTTCATGAACGCTTCCCTGATGGGAATCTCTCACGCCGAGACTGCCGCAATGCTACCCGCCATCGAGCGCTTTGCAGAGATTGGCGACTTCATTCATCAGCCGGTTAAGACCTACTCCAGCGGCATGTACGTGCGTTTAGCTTTTGCAGCCGCCGTCAGTGTCACACCACAAATCCTGATCGTTGATGAAGCTCTCGCGGTGGGTGAT
>JAICQI010000891.1 GCA_025937955.1 Pyrinomonadaceae bacterium | reverse complement strand
GATTCGCCCGCAATCGTCAGCAACTCCTGACAGACTTTGTCGAGACCCGAGCCTGGAAACCGTTCGGCGATCCTTCTGCTGAGCGTCTCGATGGTGCCAAGAATCTTGTCTGAGTCTAAGTTACGGTACATTAGGAGCCCAATATCCGGCGGGCGGCTTGTTCGACTTGTACTCGGTAGTCTGACCTCTCAGGTTGTATCGAAACAGCCTTAAGCGCCCTCTCCGCATGGCCTCGAGTGTAGGAAGTGGACGGATGATCGGCCCGAGTGATCGTTCCGCGGTCACCAGTGCAAGCGTAAACATCTTCCCTGCGGAATCCCAGTCGCCGGAATTCTGCACGAGCGCCGCCAAATTGAACCGTTTCGTCGCCACCGACGGATGCTCCTCACCCAGGTTTTTCAGATCCGACGCCAGCGCCTGTTCCAGCCCGGTTGATGCTCTGCGAGTTGAATTCCGCGTGTCAATTCTTCTTGACGGGTGTTGCTCGAATAACAGTTCCCGGATTTATCTCTTCGTATTTTTCACCCGTGACTGAAGCCAGAATATGCGCCTGTGCATACCACCCGGGCATAGACATTCCGCCCACGCCTTTGAGGTTAAACAAATACTTAGCGTTATCACTAAATTGCCCAAGCTGCGTAATGTATCCCACCAGGATTTCCCGATCTTTTACCTCGACAGCAATGTAGTCCGTTTGAAATAGCCGTTCACCATTAAAGCCTTTGGTGTTTCCACTCGCCACTTGGAACTTGCTGACTTTTTTATCCGAATCACTCGGCAACAACTTCCAACGAAAATCCTTTTCCTTCGGAAACAATTGCGAAGTCAACGTATTTGAGAGACTAGTCAAATAATTATCGTCAACCTGCTTTTCCGGCACCGCAACAAACAAGGCGAGGTCGTACTTTTTGTGCCGCATAAAAGCAACTCTTGAATCAGAGGACTTTTCAAGGTTGAAGCTATTCGGTACAGAAAACTTAACGCCTACAACTTCGGCATCTTCCTTATGTCCGGGGTCTTGAGATGGAAGCTGCGCAGATACAACTACGAAACAAGACACAATTAGAACAAAGGTGAGCAGAAGGTAAGCGGTATTCTTTGTAGGACCACTGAGCATAGGATCAACCCTCCAGATTTCCATGTCATCTCTCGGTTGAGCGATCAATATTTACCGCCCCAGCTAGCTGCGGCGGCCGTGTGACGAGGATGCGTTACATTCACGCGACCAATCAAGGAAAATGCGGAGCGATTATGGTGTAGTCAGAGTATCGGCAGCCGCATCGACTCACAAATGGTCGCAAGTTTGTCGCAAAAAGAAAAGCGGCAGACTGTACAGCCTGCCGCAAGTCATTGATTCTGCTGGTGCACCCGGCACGACTCGAACGTGCGACCCCCTGATTCGTAGTCAGGTACTCTATCCAGCTGAGCTACGGGTGCGAAGTCCGTAATACTAATAGTTACGCGCGAATAAGTAAAACGCACCTCTCAACAAGCAAACCGCGCTTCTCAACGCGCGTAATAACCCGGTTTTGTGCGCACGGTCAGTTCGGTTTGACCAACTTCCACCTTGATCTCGTGCCACTTGCCGCGTATTCGTTCGCCTTGCGGTTGGTAGCGAACCGTGTAAAGAGTGCGAAGATTCGCAGCGACCTCACGATAAAGCTGCGCCATGTATTGCAATCGATCGATCTCGTTCAAACGCCCGCCGGTGCGATCGGCCAGTGATTGCAACCGCGCTCGTGCCGCCGCGTAGATGCCGACGATGTTTGGCGTCTGGATCGGTAGTCGTTTCGGATCTCCGGATGGCAGTGCGAGAGGAAAAATTGTGACGCCTTGTCGATCAGCGGAGGCAAGCACACCTTTTAGATCAGAGCTTGAGTGTGGATCGATCGTGGCGAGCGCTTCTTCGTTTGTCCGCGCTTTCGTAAGCGTTGAGCGGTCGGCGTTGCGAAGAGACGTGTCGAGCCCATCTGTCAACACGACGATTGCTTTCCGACGCTGTCCTTCCTTTTCGAGCTCTTTCAACGCGAACTTCAACGCTTCGTAAAAATGCGTCTCGCCCGCGCCTTCAGCGATCTCGATCGCGTAGGCTGTTTTCAGACGATCGTTTGTGAAGCTGGTCAACGATTTGACTTTCTCATTGAACTGGATCACTGCGACGCGATCTTCCGGCGCGAGTGCGTCGAGAAAACGCTGGCTGGCAAGTTTCAGTTGCGGGCGGAAGCTGACGGTCGAACCCGACATGTCGAGCATCAGCACAAGACTGAACGGAGCATCGACGGGCTGGAAATGTTGAATCGACTGTTTGACGCCGTCTTCGTAAACAGCAAAGTCGTTTCGGGTCAGCGACGTGATCGGACGGCCCTGCTTATCGACGACGCCGATGTTCAACTGCACCAGCGACGTCTCAGTCCGG
>JAICQI010000317.1 GCA_025937955.1 Pyrinomonadaceae bacterium | reverse complement strand
TTCGATCTCAAACGCGGGCTATCTGCTGCTCGCGCTCGTCGCCGGCAATCTTTACGGCGACATCGGCTTGATCGTTTATTTGTTTGTCTACACCTTGATGAACATGGGCGCTTTCGGCGTCATCATCAGCTTGCGACGCCGAGGCATCATTGGCGACAACGTCGACGACTTGACGGGGCTGGGCCAAAAGGAGCCCTTCATGGCCGCGATGATGGCAATCTTTATGCTGTCTCTCGGCGGCTTGCCGATGACCGGAGGTTTCATCGGTAAGTACTTCCTGTTTGGCGGCCTGATCCAGCGCGGCGCGGCTGACCGCAAGAGTTGGTACTACTGGCTCGCCGGTTGGGCCATTATCAATACGGTCGTCTCGTTTTACTATTACGTGCGCTTCATCAGGGTGATGTATCTCGGCGACCGCATAGCCGACGACAAGCCGCTGGCACTCTCACCCGCATTGCAAGTGGCGTTAGTTGTTTCGGTGATTGGAATCATCGTGATCGGGGTCTATCCACAGCCTCTCATTCAGCTCGCGCAAACACTGATACCATCGAAGTGATGGTGGTCTACTACTTCCTCGCGCTCGTCGCCTGCTGGATCGGGATCAAATCTTTAATGGGCGGATTTCGTTTCGCTGCTTACGTGCGGCGCGAGACGGCTCGTCCGCTTCCGGATTTCCAGCCGTTTGTTTCCGTAATTGCGCCAAGCCGGGGACTCGAGCCCGGGCTCGCGGAAAATCTTCGACCGCTGCTTGAACAGGATTATCCGCGCTATGAAGTTCTGTTTGTTTTTGATCGTGCCGGTGATCCCGCTGTCAGGTTAGTTAGCCACGGATTTTCACAGATTGCCCGAACGATTATCGCTGGGCCGGCTACGGACAGCGGGCAGAAGGTCCATAACCTGCGAGTTGCCGCTGCGGAGGTTGATCCGAAATCGGAAGTGCTGGTGTTTGTTGATACGGATGCGCGTCCGGCGAAGGACTGGCTAAGGAAGCTTGTCGCGCCGCTCGCGGATGAGACCTTGGGTGCTTCGAGTGGTTATCGCTGGTTCATTCCGGAAAAAGGTGGAATAGCTTCGCGGCTGCGTGGGGTTTGGAATGCGTCGATCGCTTCTGCGCTTGGTACTGATACGGCGAAGAACTTTTGTTGGGGTGGCTCAACTGCGATTCGTCGCACTACGTTTGAGCAGCTCAACGTCAGCGATCGCTGGCGCGGCACTGTTTCTGACGATTTCACGATGACGAGTGTGCTTAAAGAAGCTAACTTGCCGATTCACTTCACGCCCAACTGTCTAGTCGCATCCGTTGGTGATTGCGGCTGGCGCGAGTTGTTTGAGTTCACCACGCGCCAGATCAAGATCACGCGCGTCTACGCGTCACATCTTTGGCTTCCGTTGCTTCTCGGCTCCGCGCTCTTCGTCCTCGCCTTCTTCGGCGGCCTCATTCTGATCGGCGTTTATCCGCGTTCACCTGCGGCTTACATTCTTACGTTAATCATCTTCACGCTGGGCGCTGCGAAATCTTTCATTCGCTTCCGTGCGGTTTCCACTGTTCTGAGAACCTCACGCCGCGATCTCCTGGCCCACGTCCTCCTCTGGCCGTTCGCGTCTATGCTCTATCTCTACAACTGCATTGTCGCGGGGTTCTCGCGGCGCATCGAGTGGCGCGGCATTACCTATGAATTGAAATCACCCAGCGAAGCTGTCATTATCTCCCGCAAGTCTTAATGGCAAACAAAGCCGTACAGTTTGTGCAGTTGTTGCGGTCCTCGAAACGCGAAAAGCGTCTCGGCACGGTGATTCTGTTCGTCACTTCACGCTGCAACGCGTTCTGCCAGACGTGCTTTTATCACGAAGAGTTGAACCAGCCGGGCGACCTGACCTTTGCCCAGATCGAGAAAGTCTCGCGCACGATGCCGCCGATCACGGACCTCTGGCTTTCCGGTGGGGAGCCGACGTTGCGTCGCGATCTCTCCGACGTCATCGATCTCTTTGTTAAAAACAACGGTGTCGATCGCGTCATCATTCCGACCAATGGACTGATCAAATCGCGCGTTCACGACGTCGTGGATCGCGCTCTCGGGAACAATCCGCAGATCGATCTGTATCTGAACATCGCGCTCGACGGCTACGGCGAGACGCACGATCGCATCCGCGGTGTGCCGGGCAACTGGGAGAAGGCGCTCGACTGCATCGAGTCGCTCTATCCGCTCAAGGCACGATACACGGATCGTTTTCGTCTCAACGTCAACACGGTCGTGTGCGCGGAAAACTATACCGAAATCGAGCTGCTGTCGGAGTTCATGTGGGAGAACTATCGCCTCGACGGTCAGTACTTCAACATCATTCGTGGTGAAACACTGGTTGGCGAACAGATCAAGCAAGTGCCGCCGGAAGTGCTGCCGGCGATGTATGCACACGTGTCGAAACTCACGAAGCGTTATGGCGAGCGCATGTTTGCAGGCGATGATCGGAGCAAGCGCTTTGTCAAGAATGCCGTTTATGCCGGCACGATCATCACTCACTACCGCACGCAGCACGCGAACTTCCAGCAACCGACGCCTTGGCCGTTCCCCTGCACGGCGGGCGAGACCACCGCGGTCATCGATTACAACGGCGACGTCCGCGCCTGCGAGCTGCGAGAGAAGTTTGCGTCGCTGGCTGATTTTGATTACGACTTCGGCGCGCTCTGGTCTGCCAACGAGCGTCAGCAGGAACTGACGCAGATCGATGGGGGCAAGGCGTGTTGGTGTACGCATGTCTGCTTTATTCACGACTCGATGCGCCACTCGCGCCGGTCATTGCTGTACGAAATTCCGCGGAACTATTTGACGCGAGAAAGCTGGTGAGTCGTGGCGGACCAGGACGAGAATCGTAAGAGTAGCTTTGCTTATGCGGCCGGCATCGCTTTGTTTGCGGCAGTCGCCTCTTTTTGCGCCCTGGGCTGGTTTTTAGACAGGTGGCTCGGGACGCAACCATGGCTCCTGATCGGCGGCATCATCCTCGGCTCCGCCGCCGGCCTGTTTGAGTTCGTCCGCCTCAGTTCTAAAACTTATTAAGCCGCAGATGAACGCGGATCAGCGTTTATCTGCGAAAATCTGCTGCTAAACTCGACATTTCACTAAAATCCCAGTTAAAATCACCAGCTTCGCGCAATGCAAGACTCCATTCACACACGTGTGTTTCGCACTATGGCGCTGACGACTGCTTTCACCGTGGCGGTCTCGGCGTTCGTTGCGCCGTGGCGCGTGACGACCGGCCTGCTCGTTGGTGGTTTGCTGGCGCTTTTCAGTCATAACTGGCTCAAAAACTCTGCTGCGGCAGCGATTCAACTGTCAGCGGCCGGTGGCCAGCCGCAACTGCGGCTCGCACAGTTCGTGCTCCGTTACGTAGTAATCGGCGCAGTCATTTTCTCAGCCTACACGCTGAATCTCATTTCGCTGCCCTTCGTTTTCGTAGGGCTATCCAGTTTTGTGGTGGCAATATTTGCCGAAGCTTTAAGAGAGTTCTACTTCGCAATTATCGAGCGAGAGGAAACTAGTTGATGTTCTTGTTAGCAGAAGCCGCGGAAGGCGCCCACCAGGCTGCCGAGCACGCCGAAGAGGCGGAGCACCATTCGCCTATCATTGTGCAGCTCGTCAATCACTGGTTCGGCGAGCAGGCACTGGCATTTGAGCTGAAGCATACCAAACCTAAATGGGACACGCTGCTCGGCTATTTCGGCACCAACGCCGAATCCGCGTTTGGTCCATACACGGCGGAGAACGCGATCCCCTGGTACACGGTGATGTTTTTCATCGCGTGCATCCTGAGCGTCGTCATCATCTGGATCATGAAGGGGAAACTTTCTGAAAGCGAGCCCGGGCATGCTCAACAGACGCTCGAGGTCAGCGTGCTCGCTGTGCGGAACATGATCCAGGACATCATCGGCCCACACGGTTTGAAATACTTCCCGGTGGTGATGACGTTTGCGGTGCTGATCCTGGTGTCGAACTTGATGGGACTATTCCCGCTGTTCATGAGTCCCACTTCCGCGACCAGCGTTACATTCGCGCTCGGCTTGAGCTCATTTCTTTATTACAACTACATCGGCATCGCTGAGAACGGACTATTCGGCCATTTAAAACATCTTGCCGGTCCGATCTGGTGGATTGCGCCGCTGATCTTTCCGATCGAGTTGATCAGTAATCTGATCCGTCCGTTTTCACTCGGCATTCGTCTTTTCGGTAACTTGTTTGCGGACGAGAAGGTGTTGGAAACGCTGTCGCATCTGGCGCCCCCGGCGACGTGGTTCGCGCCGATTCTACTCATGCCGCTGAGCGTGTTTGTGGCGTTGATTCAGACGTTTGTTTTCATACTGCTGTCGCAGCTTTATATCAGTGAAGTGTCGCATCCGCCGCACGATTCGCACGCGGCGCACGGCGAAGACCACTACGAGGGCGACGAGATGATCGCTCCAGTTCTTACTTAATTTGGCATTATCCAGGCGCGCGGTGAGCGGGGTGGTCAACGGGGCCGCAAACGTTACCGCGCAAGTCCAGACGCATTCGAGAGCCGGAACCATTCATAGCAAGTCAGGTCTGTTTCGCAGGAGCGCCGTTGTAAGAGGGGCGGTGGATACCGGATGCAGGCGAAATAATAACGTCCCGGTCTGCTCGAATAAAGTTATAGGAGGAAACATGAGCAGATTCAGAATGTTGCTGTTCGCGGTGGTTGGCATTCTTATGAGCAGCATGAGCGTGTTTGCGCAGGCGGCGGCCGAAGTCGGCGACAATGCGAACTCGGTTAGCAAGTATCGCGCGTTGGCCGCAGGCGTTGGTTTCGCGATCGCAGTGTTTGGTGGTGCGCTCGGACAGTCGCGCATCGGCGCGGCGGCGTGTGAAGGCGCGGCCCGCAATCCTGGCGCTGCCGGACGTATCCAGACGATGATGATTCTCGGTCTGGCGCTGATCGAGTCGCTGGTGCTGTTCGCATTGCTGGTAGTCTTCGCGGTAGTCAAACCGAGCTAACTGCACGGAGATAAATTCTTGATACGAGCGGGATACCATCTCGCTCGTATTTTTTTGTGACGGTGTGATAGGCTGGCTTAAATGAAAAAGTGCCCGAAATGTGGTGTTGAATATCCGGATACGACGACGCTTTGTCCGGCGGACGGAGTTGCGCTCGAGAAGGACGCCGATTCACTCATTGGCACTACGCTCGCCGGCAAATACCGCATTGATGCACGCCTCAACGAAGGGGGCATGGGCACTGTCTATCGCGGCACACACGTGCTGATGGACAAAACAGTCGCCATCAAAGTGCTGCGTCCGTCACTTGCCGCTGACGAAAAGATCGTGGCTCGCTTTTCGAGAGAAGCACGCGCCGCCTCGCGCATTTCTCATCCCAACGCTTTGAGTGTTACCGATTTTGGCGAAGACGAAAGCGGGCACGTCTTTTTGGTGATGGAGTTTTTGAGCGGCAAGACGCTCAAGCAACTGATACGTGATGACGGTCCGCTGCCGCTCGCCCGCGTGGTCGAGATCACGCGCCAGATCGGCGACGCGCTCAACGCCGCGCATTGCCAGGGCGTAGTACATCGCGATCTTAAGAGCGACAACATCATGTTAGTCGACACGATGACCGGCGATCATGCGAAAGTGCTCGACTTCGGCATCGCGAAGATCAACGAGCCTGACGGGGCCGTTGACACGAATCTGACCGCGCCGAATCTCGTCATCGGCACGCCGCAGTACATGTCGCCCGAGCAGTGTTCGCAGGATTCTGAGATCGACGCGCGTTCCGATATCTATTCGTTTGGCGTGATTCTTTACGAGATGCTGGTCGGACACGTCCCGTTCTCGGGTGACTCGCCGACGATGGTGATGATGAAGCATTTGCAGGAGCCGGTGCCTTCAGTGCTCGAGGAGAGAGAGGACCTGCCGGCCTCGGTTGCGCGGGTCGTCGCGCGGGCGATGGCGAAGGTTCCCCGCAATCGTTACCAGAATGTGGCGGAGTTGGTTGAGGATTTGACGATCGCGTCGGGAATGACGATACACCGGCTGGCGCCCGTGACAACTGTTGAAACTCCGGTAAGAGCGGACGATCCGGACGAAGTGACGGTGCTGAGGGCGAGAGAAGTGCCACTGACGCCGGCGCCGTCCAGTCCGCGACGTGAGCCGGTGATGATTCCGGTTCAGGAATCGATGCCGCCGCCGGCTGCTTCGAGCTTTAGTCCGATGAAGATCCTGGTTCCTTCGGCAATCGTTTTGGCCGTTGCGTTCGCGGTGATCTTTTTGTTGACGCGCAACTCGCCGGTGACGACGGATGCGAACATAAATCAACAACCGACGCAGACGCTTGCCGCGGATCCGAATAGTCAGCCGGTGCAGGTGGCGTCGCCGCCGACCGGGAAGGCTGAGGAAGGTTTGCCGTCAGGGGGCACGATCACTCCGCCGGCGAATGTGAATCTAAATGCGAACGCGGCGGTTTCGCCGGAGGTGATTGAGGACCCGAGCCCCGAGGCGAATGAGAACGAGAACAGTAACAGCAACAACAATGCGAATAGCAATCGCAAGGCACCGGCTCTGCCGGAGCCGACCCGCAGCGTTGTTCCGGAAACGGCACCGCCCTTACCGTCGCCCACCAAGCCACCCGAGAAACCCTCCCCAACCCCGACACCGTGAGTTTTTTGTAGGGGCGGCCCTCCGTGGCCGCCCCAGCGTTAAAATGCGCAAACTGCGGCGGCCCCGCTGGGCCGCCCCTACAATTTTTCCATGATCATTCGTGTGAACGCAGCTTCGTTTTCGATCGAGATCTCGATGTTCAGGACGTAGCAGGGCATTGAGAAGGACAGGGTTCGGAGTTTGACT
>JAICQI010000864.1 GCA_025937955.1 Pyrinomonadaceae bacterium | reverse complement strand
TTGACCTGCATGCCGGTGCGGCTGGAGATAAAGAAGAGTACTTCATGCGGGCCGGTCAGGCCGGACGGCACCCAGGCTGCGCCGTCTCGAATTTCACTGATCTCGCGTAAACTTTGTGGCGCGACAGTCTCGTTTTGAGTGCCGGCCAGGAAAACAGCTAACAGCTTTTCGCCAATCCCGATGTCAGGGAGTTTGACGCGCCTGGATTTTGCACCCACCTTCACACGTTCATAACGAAGCTTGCCCGCGGCATCGCTGAGCGGAACGAATGGTCCACCAAAAGGCCAACCGCTCCCGAGCGTCAAATCAAACCGTAATCCCAACTCGCGCGCTTTTTCAGAAGTGAAACGAAGAGCATCGATAAACTCATCGGAAAGAAATGGCAGGGTCTTGATGCCGGCGGTTTCGTCGTCGAGTGCCACGGGATAAACCGGCTGCACCTCGAAGCCACCGATACCGCCCTCTTTCATCAGGCGCATCTCGCGTTCGAGTTGTGGCTTAGTTACGGCTGGTCCAAACCACCACCAGCGCATCATGATGCGCGCGTCGTCGGGTGGCTCTTTGAAACGACGTTGCAGTTCGTTGATGTTTAGCTGAGCGTGGAGATGATTTTTAGCCACAAAAAGGCACAAAAAACACAAAATGGTTTGCTTCAGGGCTCTAAGAGTCAAATTCACTTTTGTGTCTTTTGTGCCTTTTTGTGGCCTATATTTTAGAAGAACACCCTCACACCAAACTGAATATAACGCGGCGCGTTGTTCGCGAACAGAGTACCAAAGTTCGTATCGTACACTTGTCGAGCGCGGTAGAGCTTCAAGCCCTCGAGCGTCCTGATGTCAAAGGAGTTTGCGTTCCTGCTGGCAAAACCTTCGGGTATACGAGCACTGAAAAAACTGAGCGGTAAGGCGCCAACTGTTTGACCGGGTGCAACGGGCAGCCGGATGCTGTCGAGAATGCCGTTGACCTGTGCAAGCGTTGCCGTTTGACCTGGATTTGCAGCGTTCCACGCATTGATATCAGCCTGCGTTAGCGGTTGATCACTTGGCAGGTTGCCAAACCCGAAAGGAGTGTTACCGGTATTGTTGTGTCTGAAGGTCGGATGATTGAACGCATTAATCAAGTCGACCCTGAAGTTTAACTTGCGTCTTCCTTCGTCTCCGATAAAAGGCAGGTTGAAACTCTTTTGGATCGAGAAATCGAAAAACTGTTGCATTGGCGATCGAATATCCAGTGTGCGTGGTGAGTTTCCGAGAGAACCTTTCGGCGGACGCCTGAAAGCAGCCGGATTGATGTAGGGCTCGCAGCCTGCTCCGATTGAGCAGTTGTTTGAGTACAGCGGGTTTTTGAGCGGCACGCCCTCAACGAGGTCCATACGCACCGAACGATTGACGCCGCCGAGGCGGTTGGTGTCCGTGATGAAAGGCGTGAAAGGTTGACCACCCTGAAAGCGCACCACGCCCGACATGGTCCAGCCACCAATTATTCCGTCAACTATTTTTGGCGCGTTGCTGAACAACTGCCGTTGGCTTCCAAACGGCAGGTCCCATAGGAAAGTCGAAGTTATGTTGTGCTTGATGTCGAAGGACGATATGGAGCGGTCACCGCTGCGCGGAGCTCCGTAGTAGACCTGTCCGAGCGTGCTTCCAGTGGTAAGCACTCGTACATCAGGACTGGAATCCGATGCATCGTCGATCGATTTTCCGTAGGTATAGTTAAATGTAAACGCGAGTCCCTGCGCGAATCGACGCTCGACTTGAATATACCCGGCATGACGAATGCTATTCGCGGAGGGGTCGAAAAACTTATTGAGATTGCCGAAGCCGAAGAACGGCGACACGATGCTTGCGCGCGAAATCTGTACCCCCGCTCCGACCAATGACACACGACCTAACGGATCTGCAAAGGTGCCCTCAGCCGACAGGTTGTTTACTTCCAACTGATCCACAAACTCCGGATCCCGCGGATTAACGTTTACCAGCGGCATATAAAGATGCGTGCCCTTGTTACCCACATAAGCGACTTCAAGCACCGTATTCTTCATGAGCTGAAAAGCGACGGAGAGGTTCCAGTTCTGGCTGTATGGGATCTGGCCCGCATCATCACCCGGATAGACGAAGCCGGACATCGCAATGCTATTGCTGAAGTTTAGTCCGTCGGGAGAGATGTTTAGTCGATCGATGATATTTCCCGTTGTACCGAGCGGCGGATTACGCGAGAGGGAAACGGGTTGAGTCGGATCTGCGGTAAACCCGGCTGTCGAACCGTTAACCAGTGTGGACGCCGGTTGAAAACTGAAGAAGTCCGGACTTGGAGCGCGATTGTTTCCGGTGATAGCTGCATGTGAAATTCCGTAACCACCACGAATGACGAGATCTCTATCTTCCGCCCACTTCCAAAGCTTCGGACTCCACGCGAAACCAAAGCGCGGCTCGAAACCCATCTTGTCAACCGGCACGAGATAGCGGGAATTTCCGCCACGCCCGGCAAAAGCGAAGGCAGGGATCGTAGCGCTCGTCGGCACAAAGCTCGGAATCGGAGCATTAACCGGAAGAGCCAGACCACCGGCGCTACTTGCGATGGCTCGCCGTTGCACTTCAGTCAACGGAACTG
>JAICQI010000314.1 GCA_025937955.1 Pyrinomonadaceae bacterium | reverse complement strand
TTGTTCTGAATCCGCGTTTTCAATCCGCGATCAGCCGCGGCTATAAAACTTCACGACGAGGTCGTCATCGAGAGATTTTGAATCCTCGACTTTAAATTCATCCAAATACCCCTCGGGCATAAACGCATCCGCCCCTCTCACAGTCAGCGGCACTTCCGTGATGATCCACTTCTCAATGTGCGGCAGAAACGCTTCATAAATCTGTGCACCACCGATCACAAACAGCTCCGTGCTCAGCGATTTATTGAAAGAGAGCACTGACTCGACGTCGCCCAACACGAGCAGCGACTCCTGCGGCTCGATACTCAAGTCACGACTCAAAACGATGTTCAGCCTGTTCTTTAACGGCTTACCAATTGTGAGCCACGTCTTTCGCCCCATCACGACGGCGTGTCCCGTAGTCGTCTCTCGAAAAAACTTCATGTCGGCAGGGTAATGCCACGGCAGCTTCCCACCTTTGCCGATTGCACCTTTCCGATCGACTGCTGCGATACCAATGATCATCTTTTACACCGCGACTGGCGCCGCGATCTTTCCGTATGACTTGTAGCCGATTAGATTCAAGTGTTCGTACTTGACGGCCAACAACCCTTCAAGCCCCCGCAGCTCATGCTGCGGATCGTTGATCTTCAAGTTCGGCAACGGCAAAGGCTCACGCGACAAGAGCTGTTCGACCTGTTCCAGATGGTTCTTGTAGATGTGATAATCGCCGAGCGTGTAGACAAAATCGCCGGCTTCAAGCTCACTGACGTGCGCGATCAGGTGAGTTAGCAGCGCGTAAGAACTGATATTGAAAGGCACGCCGAGAAACGCGTCGGCAGAGCGCTGGTAGAGCTGGCAATGAAGAATGCGACCATTCTCCACTTTGAATTGAAACAACGTATGACAAGGCGGCAAATCAACGTTATCAGCCTGGCGCGGATCCCAACCCGTCACGATCAATCTTCGTGAATCAGGATTCGTGCGAATCTGTTCCAATAACTTCGCAATCTGATCGACGCCGTTCTTCTCGGGATAATCTCCCCCAAACGAGCGCCAGAGATATCCATAAACTGGTCCAAGATCGCCCGCCGGTCGTCCGAACTTCTCGGTGTGTGCCTCATCAGCCCATTCCGCCCAAATATCAACACCGCGCGCGCGCAGATTCGTCTCACTCGTATCGCCCGACAGGAACCAGAACAACTCTTCCGCCACCCAACGAAACGGAACACGTTTCGTTGTTACGATCGGAAAACCCTTGCGCAGATCGAATCTTGTTTGAAAGCCGAAGTGAGAAATTGTCCCTACACCGGTCCGGTCGCGGTGCTCGGTGCCATTCTTCAAGATCGATCTCAAAAGATCGTGATATTGTTTCATGACAGGACTACATCATACATGAAACACTACAGACTTTGCTTTCTTGGATTCGGAAACGTCGGAAGGGCGCTGGCGCGGTTGTTTGTGTCGAAGTCAGTGGAATTGCGTGACAACTATGGAATCGAATGGGAGATCACTGGGGTTGCTACGCGGCGGATGGGATGGCGCGCCAGTGATGAGGCGATTGATGTCACGCAGTTGTTGGCAGGCAATGACCAGACGAATTCCGAAGCGGATATCGATAGTTGGTTGGCGCGTGCTAAGCCTGATGTGGTGTTTGAAACGACATCGCTAAATCCCGAAACAGGACAGCCGGCGATCGAGTATATGCGTCAATCGCTGCAAGCAGGGGCACACGTGATTACCGCAAACAAGGCGCCGATTGTTTACGCTTACGACGAGCTTAACCAGATCGCATTAGCACAAGGCAAGCGATTCATGTTTGAGGCGACGGTGCTGGATAGCGCGCCTGTGTTTTCACTCTTCCGCGAGACGTTGCCGGCAGCGAAGGTGCGCGGTTTCAGCGCTGTTTTCAATTCAACTACAAATGTGATTCTCGAAACGATGGAAGCGGGCAGGAGTTTTGCCGAAGGCGTGAAGACGGCACAGGATTTAGGTGTTGCGGAAACTGATCCAAGCAACGATATCGAGGGCTGGGACTCGATCATGAAAGTCTGTGCGATCGCGCGTGTAATTTTGCGAACGCCGCTGCTGCCAAAAGAGGTGCGACGCGAAGGAATTCGAGGATTAGATTCTGCAACACTGCAGGCAGCGCGAGCGGAAGGCACACCCTTCAAGCTACTTTCGCGCGCCACTGTTAACACTGACGGATCGGTTACGGCGTCTGTCAGACCGGAACAGATCAGTGCCAACGATCCGCTCGCGGGTGTGCGTGGCACCTCGCTGGCAATTCACTTTGAGCTCGATATGATTCCGGGACTGACGATCGTCTCGCACCGGCCCAACCTACAAAGCACTGCTTACGGACTGCTTGCTGATTTTATCAACGCAGATAAACGCGGATTGGGTACGGATTAGGTTGAGGAAATCTCACGTACGCCTTCGATTAAGCGCTCAATTTCTTCCTCCGTGGTGTAGCAGGTGCAGCCGGCGCGTATAAATCCCTCCGGCGCCAGGCCGAGGAGCTGAACGATCGTGTAGGCGTAGAAGTCTCCATGTGACAGGAATAGTCCTTTTTCCGACAGTTGCCGCGCAGCGTCGGTGGAGGTGCAACCTTCAATCGTAAAAGCGAGAGTCGGCGTGCGTGGCAAGTCGGGTGGCGGACCATACACAGTGACTCCCGGCATCGAGCTCAACGCTTCCCACAACCGCGCAAATAATCTCGAGTTTCGCGCGTGCATCTCTTGAAAGAAGTTACGGAGATTCTCGCGCCGGTTCGATTGCCCACCAAGTGAAGCCAGAAAATCGACCGCTGCTGCGGCGCCCACCATTCCTTCCTGATTCAACGTGCCTGACTCAGCATTCTCGGGCGCATAGTCCGACGCCGGAACAAGCTTCGGAAAATTGATCTGGTCCAGCAACGAACGTTTCGCAAAGAGCACGCCAACGTGCGGTCCATAAAACTTGTATGCCGACATCCCGAGGAAGTCGCAATCGATTTCCGCAACGTCGATCAGAGCGTGCGGCGCGTAGTGCACGGCATCAAGAAACACGAGTGCGCCGGCGTTGTGCGCCATGTCGATCGCGGTCTTGAAATCGTTGATTGTCCCGAGCGCGTTTGAGGCCGCACCGATGGCCAGCAGTTTTGTTTTTGGACCGACAAGACGTTCGAGGTCCTGCCAGTTGAGCTGGCCTGTGGCAGTGTCCATCCGCACGGTGCGGATCGTTACGCCTCGTTCGATGGCAAGTCGACGCCAGGGGTCGAGGTTCGCGTGATGCTCCAACTCCGTCACCACAATCTCGTCGCCGGTTTTGTAGTCCAGGCTGAGCGCACGCGAGAGATGAAGCGTGAGCGTTGTCATGTTGGCGCCAAAAACGATCTCGGTGGGCGTCGCATTCAAGAACTCAGCGCAAGTCTCGCGGGCATAATCGAGCGCGGCGTCTGTTTCCGCGCTCGTCGGGTACGCCCAGTGCGTATTGGCGTTGTGGTGATAAAGGTAATCGCTCATCTGCTCGACGACGTGACGCGGCACTTGCGTTCCGCCCGGTCCGTCGAAATACGCCACCGGATAGCCATTGTGGACGCGCTCGAGAGCAGGGAAGTGTTTTCTGATTTCAGTAACTGCTGAAACTTGGGTTGTAGGTTGTAGGGTAGTGGTTGACATTGGGCGTCATGATAAAGCTTAAACATCAAGACATAAAGCAGACTTAGCCACAAAAAGCACAAGGGTTTTTTCTGATCATTTTGTGCTTTTTGTACCTTTTGTGGCGTTACTTCCGTTTCCAGCGGACGCCGTCTTTTGTGTCTTCGAGCATGATGCCGCGGCTGGAGAGGTCGTCGCGTATTTCGTCGGCACGGCCGAAGTCGCGGCGCCGGCGCGCTTCCTGTCGTTCATCAATCAGTGACTGAATTTCGCTATCGAGCATCTCGCGTTGCTGCTCGCCGAAAATGTTGAGCACGGTGTCGAAGCGATCGATGACGTCGAGCAGCTCGCGCTGGTTCTCCGCTTTCACCTGTTTGCGTGCGAGTGCTGTGTTCACTTCGCGCGAGAGATTGTGAACTGCTGCGAGCGCGATCGACGTGTTGAGATCGTCGTCCATTCCGGCTTCGAATTCTCGCAACGCACGCGCGGCAGCTTCCGAGAGCTTTTCGTTCTTCCCTGGCTCAGTTTTGGCCTCGCTCAAACGCGCGCGAAAGTCGCGCAGGCTCGCCACTGTCTTTTCCGCTCCGGCAAGCGCATCGAACGTAAAGTTCAACTGCTTGTTGTGAGGCACACTCAAAAGAAAGTAACGAATGGCTGCGGCTGAGAATCCCTTTTCTTTAATGTCGCGGAAGGTGTAGTAGTTGCCCTTCGACTTCGACATCGTTTCGCCGTCGACTTTCAGATGTTCGAAGTGAATCCAGTAGCGCACGAACGGTTTTCCCGTGGCGCCTTCGCTCTGCGCGATCTCGTTTTCGTGATGTGGAAAAACGAGATCGATGCCGCCGGCGTGGATGTCGAACGTCTCGCCTAAATATTTCATCGACATCGCGGAGCACTCGATATGCCAGCCCGGTCGACCGCGACCGATCGGCGCATCCCAGGCGGGTTCGGTTTCCGATGCCGGTGCTTTCCAGAGTGCAAAGTCGCGCACATCTTCCTTGTCATACCTGTCTGTTTTGATTCGATCACTGCCGCCGGCAATGTTTCCCTCGAATTTGATTTTCGAGAGCTTGCCGTATTCCGGAAACGACCCGATGCGGTAATAGATCGAGTCGTCGGATCGATAAGCATGATCTGAGGCGAGCAGCTTCTCGATCAGTTCGACCATTTCGGGAATGTGGCGCGTGGCACGCGGAACGATGTCAGGACGTTCGCAGCCGAGCGCGTCAAAGTCTTCCCAAAGTGCATCAATGTAGATGGAGGTGTATTCGTCGATGCTCTTACCGGCTTTTTGCGACTCTGCGATGATGCGGTCTTCCACGTCGGTAATGTTCATTACATGGGTAACTTTGTAACCTTTGAACTTCAGGTAACGGCGCAGGATGTCAGCTGCAATGGCGCTGCGGAAGTTTCCGATATGGCCGTAGTTCCAGACGGTTGGACCACAGTAATAGAAGCTGGCCTCGCCTTCCCGCATGGGCCGGAACTCGTCGACGTTGCCGGTTAATGTGTTGCGAAATCTAAGCATGAGCCACAGATTAACACGGATTTTTAGCGGATTATTCGTAAATAAATCCGTGAAAATCCGTGTCTAAAAATGTTTCCAGCCACCGGGCCTCAAGTCCCAAATGCGCGTGCCTTCCGAGATTTTGACGCCCTCGTGCGCGGCAGTTATTTCGCCGATTCGTTTGATCTCAACGCCGTCAACGCGACGAGGCAGGCGCGGAACGTCTTTGGATCTAACGGTGAAGAGCAACTCGAAGTCTTCGCCGCCGTGCAGCGCGAGTTGCAGCGGATCGAGCGCGCGACGGCCGCACATCTCCGCTACGTAATTGTCGATCGGCAGTAAAGCAGAATCGATCAAAGCGCCCACACTGCCCGCCGTACACAATCGATTGAGATCAGACGAAAGACCATCACTGAGATCAATCATCGCAGTGGCGAGTCGTTCCTCGCCGAGAACGATTCCCCATCCGACGCGTGGTTCCGGTCGCAGCTGGCGCAGCAGTATGTGATCGAGCTTTTGCGAGTCTTCATCGCCCAGGTTCTGCTCAGCTAAATGCGCCCCGCGTTCAATCAAGCGTAACCCGGCAGCCGCTGCGCCCAGTGAACCCGTGACAAAGATCTGATCACCCGCCCCTGCGCCGGATCGCATCACCGCCGTTCCCGCCGCACACTCGCCCATGACGACTGAATCAATCACGATGTTTTCATGCGTCCGCGATGTATCACCACCGATCAACTGCACACCATAGCGATTTGCGAGATTCAATAAGCCATCGTAAAGCCGCTCGACAAAGTCAGTTTGCCAAACGTCCTCCGGGACGCCGATCGAAATCAACGACCAGAGCGGTCGTGCTCCCATCGCGGCGATATCGGAAAGCGAAACAGCGAGTGCTTTGTGGCCCAGCAGATACGGCGGCGTGGTAGTGCGACGAAAGTCAATATCTTCAACGAGCAGATCGGCAGTGATAACAGTTTCTTTTCCGGCTGAGCCGCGAAAGACCGCGGCGTCATCTCCGATGCCAGCGATGAGCGAATCTGAAGTTGAAGCTACTCGCTGTCGTAGTGAGTCGATGAAATCGAATTCGGTTTTTTGAGAACTACTTTGTGACGGGCGGAGTGTGGCGGGATGTTCGTGCTCGTCTATCATCGTTAAAGATTGCGACGAAGCGAATCAAGTCCTGCTTCTATAGTTTCGATCGAAGTGGAGAAAGAGAAGCGCAGGTGACCTTCACCCTGCGCACCAAACACGATACCGGGCACTGTCGCCACTTGCGCGCGGTTCAGCAATGCATCGGCGGCTTCGCGGCTGTCTTTGTTGATGCGAGTCACGTCTGGGAAAGCATAAAAGGCGCCGGCTGGCGAAGCGCAGTGCAATCCGATTTCGTTCAAACCTGAGAGCAGCAGATCGCGACGCCGGCGATACTGGTTTGTGATCTCCGCGAGCACCGCTGTGTCGATACTCAGAGCCGCAACACCGGCCCACTGCGTTGGTGTCGAAACACCATTAGAAGAATAGAGCGTCGCCTTCTTCAGTCCAGTCATCCATGGTTCGGTTGCGACGGCGTAACCCAGGCGCCATCCCGTCATCGCGTACGACTTGGAAAAAGTGAAACAGGTGATGGTGCGTTCAAACATTCCTTCCAGCGAAGCGATCGAGAAGTGTTCTCCGTCGTAGACGAGGTCTTCATACGCTTCGTCGGCGACAACCACGAGATCGCGGTCCTGCACAAATTGAGCAACTGCT
>JAICQI010000021.1 GCA_025937955.1 Pyrinomonadaceae bacterium | reverse complement strand
TATCACCACCGCCCCTGAGCCATGTCTGACGCGACTCAGGCCTTCTTTTTGGAGGCGGCGGTAGGCAAAAGCCACGGTGTTGAGGTTTACTCCGAGGTCCGAGGCGACCTGGCGAACAGGCGGCAACAACGTCCCTTCCTCGAGCTCTCCACGCGCAATCAGGGTCTTAATCTCATCCACCAACTGCTGGTAGAGCGGCCGCGCATCTCGTTCATCCACCGTAACAAACATAATTGTCTGGTGCACATATACACCAGACAATCTCTGCTGTCCATCTGTTTTTTTATCCGCTCAGATCTGCGGCTAAATCGATTGCAGATTCAACTACTGAGTCGAGTTTTGGAGCGGAGCTTACGGTGTCGCCAATGATGAAGAGGTTTGGGAGGAAAGTGCTGGACGAGACTCGCGAGCCGTCCACTCCCAAAACCATACCGAGTTTGCGGCGTGTCTGGTCGTAGTAAGTGCGTGGGTTTGCGGTTTCGATGATCTCGATGTCGCTGCCGAGCTCCGGCAATGCCGTGTGCAGTCGATTCCAGAACTGCTCCAGCGCCTCCTGGTCCCACTGCTCGTAGTCTTCCTCGTTTGACTGATATGCAAACCAGGAATCGACTTCAGTACGACACGTGAAGGTCACCGCGCGTTTTCCGGGCGGCGCGGTTTGAGGCGAGGAAACCGCCACCGTGAACTCGCCCTCGCTGTCTTTCACAAGCATGCGTTCGCCGGGCAAGCTCGACACTGCCGATTCTTCCATACTCGCATACACAACATAAACTCCCGCGCCTCGCAACGCGTTCAGGTTTTTCTTGATCTCGGGAGGCGTGCGGTTCAAGCCGACCAGTTTGCCGTATGTGTCCCACGCCGTCAGATTGCTGACGATCGCTCGCTTCGCAAAAACTCTCTCGCCACTCAACAAGTCCACGCCACTTGCACGACCCGCTTCGTCATAAGAAAGGCGCAGCACCGGACTGTTCAGCCGGAGATTGCCGCCACTCTTTTTGATCGACTCAGCCAACCGCTCAGCCAGACTGGCCGGACCACCCGCGATTGAAAATAGCTCCTCTTCATCGATCGTGACGTCACTGCCATCAGCCAAACGCATGACATAAGGCGAAGTGAGCAACGACGTCCCCGGGGGATCAACCGGCAGCTGTGCGAAAAGTTTTTCATAGATCCCACCAAGACCAAACGACGTGTACAAACCCATGCCCGGTTCGAAGTCATGACCGGAAAACTCCACTCGCGCAATACACCCACCGACCTGCGATTGTCGCTCAAGTAGACAGACGTTCATGCCGCGCGCGGACAACAATGCCGCCACGGCAAGTCCACCAATACCGCCTCCCACAACGACTACGTCGTACATGACTAAATGATTTATTTGATTACGTCTTTATCCAGGATGCCACTTAGCACGATCAGCACCGATTGAATTCCATTAAAGACGAGATGAATGATGAATGAAGGGAGCACCTTGCCTGATACCGCGCGGGCCGCTGTGAGGGTAAAGCTCAAAGCCGTGATGACCAGGATCACTCCGAGGTTATTTCTGTACTGCCAGACGTGAACACCCGCGAAAAGCAGCGACACGACGGCAATCGCGAAACCGGTGCCAGTCACTTTCTCGACCGCTGGATAAATCACGCCCCTGTAAATCACTTCTTCAACCAGCGGCGCGGTAGCGACAGCCACCAGTGCGGTAGCGACGCGCGTGTACATGGAGCTCTCGATCAGCAGGTCGAGTTCAGTCTTGCTACCGCCCCAGATCGTGGTCACTCCCCAGGCAAGCCCGTAGAGACCTAGCGCGACCAGAATACTGATTAACGTTACTTTTGCAGGACGTCCCGGCCATTCCCATCCGATTGCTTTCCAGAAAGATCGCTGCCCGCCCTCAGTGACCATGAACCACGTAAAAGCGAGTGTAATCAGGTGTGTGGGAAGGATGCCGACCACCGAATAGAAGATCAGCCATTTGTCTCCAGTAAGCGCTTCGGGAGTAAGCACTGCAGGACCGACTGTCGCCACCTTGTAGATTATGTAAGGCACTATAGCCACTAAAGGCACGAGCAGCAGCAACAGGACACTGACCACCCAGAGTCCGATCGCTTTCGCGACGTCCACCCACGCTATCCAGCGAGACTCTCGCGTCGAAGTGGGTTCCAGACCAGTGCCGCCGGGCGCGGACGCCGGCGGTTCGCCTTGCTCTTCAGCCAGCGGCGTAAGTTGTTGGGAAGATTCTTCGGTAATCACTCAGACGAGTTTAGGTGGTTGACATGCCACGGTCAAACTTCTACGTCAGACGGCGGGATATTCGATCTGTAACAGTGGCGATCCCACGCGCGGCGCGGCGAGCATGAGACCGATGATCGTCTTTGCATCCTCGATCTCGCCGCTGGTGATCATTTCGAGCGCATCGGCGATCGGAAGACGCACGACGTCGATTATCTCGTCATCTTCCAACGCCTGCTCGCCTTCAGAAAGCTCGGTTGCCAGGTAGACCCACATCTTCTCTTCACAGAAGCCGGGGCTTACAAAGAACTCCGAAAGTTTTTCGAGCCGTACAGCGACGAGTCCGAGTTCTTCTTTCAGTTCACGCGCAGCGCCGAGCTCAGGTCTTTCACCTTTCGCGAGTGTCCCTGCGGGAACTTCCAAAAGATAACGAACGGCCGGATGCCGATACTGCCTGACGAGAGCCACCGTGCCGTCGTCAAAGACAGGCACGATCACAGCGCTGCCATTGTGATGGACCACTTCGCGTTGATAAGTCAGCTCGCCTTCGCTCACGGTATCGACAGTGACGCTGACGACACGACCTTCGAAGACTTTTTGACTGTTCTCAATTTTTGGCAACTCTCGGTATGGCGTGCTCATATTTGTTCCTACTTGATGATTAGCGGCCGCAGCTCGCCGGCGAGATAAAGCGAACCGGCGATACAGATCAAACCCTCTGGCGGCGTGTTTGCTTGAGCGATGCGCAGAGCTTCTGCGCTCGACTCACTTGTTAAAACCGTTCCGCGCGCAAAGCGATCAGCAACCAATTGCAGCATTTCGATCGTCGCGCTGCGAGGGTTGTTAACTGCCGTCAGCACTAGCACATCGACGCTCGGAAACAGAATCTCACCAATGCGATCGAGTTGCTTATCACGCATTGCTCCAAAAACCAACGTCAGCGGGCGTGGCGCGAACTCGTCGAGATAATCTCTCAGCGACTCCGAGCCGGCCGGATTGTGTGCGCCGTCGATCAAAAACGCGGGCTTGTGCGGGATTAATTCGAGCCGACCGGCGTGATTCGCGGTTTCGATTCCCGTCACGATCGTAGAGCGAGGCAGGCGCAGCAATTCCGCCAGGCGAATGGATACCGCTGCATTGTCGATCTGGTGTCGTCCACGCAATCCCAGCAAGACGTTTTCATAATGATCAACGCCGGTGTCAAACGTGACACGAAATCTGCCGTCCTCTGTATTACCAGTGACGATGTGTGCGCCGTTTTCGAGAATCGGAGTCACGCCTGTTTCTTCACAACGTTTCAGGACGACTTTTAGAGCTTCAGGTTCCTGTGTGGCAATGACTGCATTCACCCCGCGCCGAATGATTGCAGCCTTTTCCGCAGCGATACTTTCGAGTGTGTGGCCCAGGTATTCTTCATGGTCCATGGCTATTTGAGTTATGGCGACGAGACTTGCATTTGCGGCGGTAGTGGAGTCGAGCCGCCCGCCTAATCCCGTTTCGAGAATGGCAAGCTCGATGCCGGCGTTGCGAAACGCTAGCAGGGCAATGGCAGTCAGTTGCTCGAAGAAAGTCGGCAGCGCTTCGAGTTGTTCAGAGACGTCGCGGACCATTGTCGCGCAGGCGGCGAAGTCTTCACGTGTTATCTCGACGCCGGAGACTCTGATACGTTCGGTGATGGAAACAAGATGAGGCGACGTGTAGAGACCGCACTTGGTACCGGCAGCGCGACAGATCGACTCGAGCATCGCTGCCGTCGAACCCTTGCCATTCGTGCCGGCGATCTGAACTGAAGGAAACGCACGTTCAGGGTTATCGAGAGCGTTGAGAAGCAGCTCAGTGTTACGAAGGCCGAGCTTGATGGCAAGAGTCTCATGCCCAAGACTCAAGAGATACTTAACCGCGGCCTCAAAATTCATTAGCCACAAAAAAGCACAAAAGTCACAAAAAAGAAAACCTGAAAAGAGACTCGAATTCTTTCCAGGGCAATCTGTTTTGTGTCTTTTGTGGCTAGTCTTTAAGCTTGGCTGCCCGGCGCGCGCGTTCGATGTCGGATTCGCCGTGGATTTCGGGGTTCATCATGAAGTTGAGCAGCTTGGCGATGTAGTCGCGCATCTCGCGGCGGTCCACGATCGCGTCGACCATGCCGTGATCGAGGAGGAATTCAGAGCGTTGGAAATCTTTCGGCAGCTTCTGCCGGATGGTCTGTTCGATCACGCGCGGGCCGGCAAATCCGATGAGCGCCTTCGGTTCGGCGATGATGACGTCACCGAGCATTGCGAAACTCGCGGTGACGCCGCCCGTCGTCGGATCGGTCAACACAGAAATGAACGGCAGGTGTGATTCGTCGAGTGCAGCGAGTGCGGCGGAGATCTTCGCCATCTGCATGAGCGAAAGTGTGCCCTCCTGCATGCGCGCACCGCCGGAGGCCGAAAAGATTATCACCGCACTGTGCTCCTGCATCGCGCGCTCGATCAGCCTTGTCACCTTTTCACCAACCGCCGAGCCCATCGACCCGCCGATGAACGTCATGTCCATTGCGCCCGCAACCACCGGATGATCGCCAACAGTCCCCCGCGCATTGATGATCGCTTCCGGCAGACCCGAGGCTTCCTTCGCCTGGGTTAATCTCTCCGAGTAAGGCTTGCTGTCGACAAACTGAAGCGGATCGATCGAGATGACTTCCGCGTCGAGTTCTTCAAACTTGCCATCATCGAAGAGCAATTTGAGCCGCTCGCGTGCGCCGATGCGGAAGTGATAGCTGCAGTGCTTGCAGACTTGCAGACCATCTTCGAGCTCGCCCTTGAAAAGATGCGCCTCACACCCGTCGCATTTGACGAAGACGTTCTCAGTCTTCACCACTCGTTCTTCGGGTGGAACCGCCTCTATGCGCTTACTTTTCTTGCTGAACCAAGCCATAGGAATGCAGGAAGGGTAGCACAAAGGGATTCAGAATTCGATCCCTTGTTGAGCGCGAATGCCGGCGGTGAATGGATGCTTGATCTCGGTCATCTCGGTGACGAGGTCCGCGGCTTCAATTAACTCGGGTGGAGCATCGCGTCCAGTAACCACAATATGCAGCGCAGGCTGTGCGGCGCGAATCGCGCGAAACTCTTCCAACACCTCGTCAACCGGCAGCATCTTGTAGCTCAGCACGTAGACCAATTCGTCAAAAACCAGCAGGTCGTAGTCGCCCGATCTCAGCTTCTCCACACAAAGTGCCCACGTCTCACGCGCAGTCTTGATGTCCTGCTCGGGATTCTTCGTGTCCCACGTAAAACCGTCGCCCATCGTGTGGACTTCAATGCCGAGCTTCTCCGCGGAATCGTGTTCGCCGTAACGATCGTGGCGCGACTTCATGAACTGAATCATGCAGCACTTCAAGCCACGCCCGGCGGCACGCATCATCAAACCCAGGGCACACGTCGTCTTTCCCTTGCCATTGCCGGTATGGACCATCAACAGGCCGCGTGTCTTCTCCTGATAATCCTCACGCCGCCATTTGTACTTTTTCTCTTTTTGCTCCATCAATCTTAAGGCCACAAAAAAGCACAAAAGCACAAAATGATTTGTTTGTGTCTTTTGTGCCTTATTGTGGCTCAGATTACTGATTCGGTTTCTTTAAGGGCGTCTTCGGTGATGTCGCGCGCGCCATTGGCTCGCTTCACCGCGTCGAGTAACAGACCGACGATCGTGTTCTCGGCTTCTTCCCAACTGCCGCGGAGTGTGCAGCCGGCTGCATTGCGATGACCGCCGCCACCGAACCTCTCCGCTACCTTCGCGACATTGACGTCGCCTTTTGATCGCAGACTGGTGCGGTAAACTCCAGGCTCGCACTCCTTCAGCAGCGCCACCGCTTCGACTTCTCCGACCGTCAAAGGATAGTTAACAAATCCGTCCGCGTCTTCGTCAGAAGCCTGCGCCTGCTGCTGCATCTCGAGCGACTGTCGCATGCACGCCACGCGTCCGGAATCGTCCCTCCTGGCAGTGGACATTACCGAGCCCATCAACTGAATCCTGCTCCAGGGGTAACTCGCAAACACGGCTTCAGCGGTCTTGGCGGGTTTGACACCGGTGCGGACCAGCTCAGAAGCGACTTTGAACGTACGCTCGGTGGTGTTCGAGTAATGAAACGATCCGGTGTCGGTGATCAGAGCCGTGTAGACACACTCCGCGATCTCTTTCGTAACGCGCACGCCGGTGGCTTTGCAGAGGTTGTAAATCATCTCTCCCACCGCGGAGGCAGTCGAGTCGATCCAGTTGATGTTGCCGAAGAGCGCGGTAGTTGAATGATGATCGATATTGACGACGAACTGTTTTTCCAGATCCACAAGACCGGGCCGGGTAATATCGGAACACTCAATCACGAAGACGGCGTGGTAAGAAGGATCGACTGACGGCGTGACGCGGACATCGTTGGCGCCGGGCAGTTGCTGGTAAGCGTGTGGTACTGGATCGCGCATGATCACTTCGACGTCTTTATCGAGTGCGCGCAGTAACCAGTAGAGACCGAGTGACGATCCTAGACTGTCACCGTCGGGGCGAATGTGCGAGGTGATCGCGAAACGACGTTTCGCCTCGATCAGCTCGACGACTTGACTAAGCATAACTTGCGAATGCAGGGCGAGCTTTTATACGTCCTATAAGGACCTATAGGTCTGATAGGACCTATTAAAAGCTCGCGCCTCTAGCTATCGGTTTCCTTTCCTTTACTTTCCCATTCCCGTTCGATCTCCTGCAGCAGTTGATCGACGCGTTCGCCTTCCTCCTCGACGCGGTCACGCACGAAGTGAATCTCGGGCGTGCGGGGAAGATTCAATGACAATCCAAGCTGTTTGCGCACGTAAGGTGCCGCGTGCTTCAGAGCCGCGAGCGCTGCTTTGTGCTCCTCCTCGTCTCCCGCAATGGTGACGTAAACACGCGCCGCTCGCTTGTCAGCCGATAGACGAACGTCAGTTACCGTGACCATCATCAATCGTGGGTCTTCCAATTCGTAGCTGACAATCTGCGCAATCTCTTCCTTCAGAGTGTCAGCAGTTCTTTCCTTCCGATGCATTACCCTTACTACAACTCAGTCGCCGCCACGCGCTCGACCACGTACGCCTCAATCTGGTCGCCGACTTTTACGTCATTGAAGTTCTCCAGACTGATACCGCATTCGAAGCCTTCACGCACTTCGGAGACGTCATCCTTAAACCGTCGCAGCGAGCCGATGTTGCCTTCCCATGCCACGACACCGTCGCGAATCAGACGTGCCTTGGCATTGCGACGGATTAAGCCGTCGATCACCATGGACCCGGCAACTGTTCCCGCCTTCGGTACGCGGAACACTTCTCTGACCGAGGCCTTGCCGAGAATCTTCTCCTTCTCGATAGCCTCGAGCATTCCGATCATGGCCGCCCGAATCTCTTCCTCAACCTTATAGATGATTGAGTGGAGACGAATATCCACCGATTCCTGTTTCGCTACATCGGCCGCACGTGCTTCCGGCCGCACATTGAAGCCGATGATAACGACTGCCGACGACGACGATCCGGCCTGCGTTGCAGAACCAAGCAGAACATCCGATTCCGTGATAGCGCCGACACCCGATCGGATCACCTTTACCTTGACGCGATCCGTCGAAAGCTTTTGCAGCGTTGACTTCAAGACTTCGACTGAACCCTGCACGTCGGCCTTGATGATGACGAGCAGTTCCTTGACTTCGCTTTCGCCCAGAGCCTCGATACCGCGTTTGGTCGTTTGCAGCAGTGTCGCCTGGCGGCTCAACATCTGGCGGTGTTGCGAGATCGACTGCGCCTTCGACATGTCCGACACCACCTGGAAGCTTTCTCCAGCCTGCGGCACGCCTTGCAGCCCGAGCACTTCGACCGGTGTTGCCGGTCCCGCCTCGGTGATTGGTTCGCCACGATCATTGAACATTGCACGAACCTTGCCGGAGATCTGTCCGACAATAAATGGCTCGTGAACTCTGAGCGTTCCCTGTTGGACCAGCACAGTCGCCACCGCACCACGGCCACGATCGAGTTTTGCTTCCAGCACGACACCGGACGCAAGCCGCGTCGAACTCGCGCGCAGGTTCAAAATGTCTGAAGTCAACAGGATTGTTTCGAGCAACGTGTCGAGATTCTGTCGCTTCTTCGCGGAGACCTGGACCATTTCGGTCTCACCGCCCCAATCGAGTGGCGACAGACCTTGTTGGGCCAGTTCCTGCCTGACGCGATCGGCATTGGCGTCAGGTTTGTCGATCTTGTTAATAGCGACGATGATCGGAACGTTCGCTGCTCGCGAGTGCTCAATAGCTTCGATCGTCTGCGGCATCACGCCGTCGTCGGCTGCAACCACCAGCACGACGATGTCAGTCGCCTTGGCGCCGCGTGCACGCATCATCGTGAACGCTTCGTGACCCGGCGTATCGAGAAACACGACGCGACGAGTCTCAACCGGATTGTCGGGATTCGGAACCTGCACACTGTACGCGCCGATGTGCTGCGTGATACCACCCGCTTCGCCGCCCGCAACGTCAGTCGTCCGAATGGCGTCGAGCAGCGAGGTCTTGCCGTGATCGACGTGGCCCATCACCGTGACCACAGGCGCGCGCGGCAATTCCACGTCGTCAGCATCGGCCGCGATCAGTTCCTCAAACTCTTCTTCCGCGACCATCTCTTCAAACGGCACGAACGAAACGTCATAACCGAAACGCTTGCCGAGATCGGAAGCGACGTCGTCCATCAAGGGTTGATTGATGGTCGCGAACACACCACGCTGCAAGAGCAGGGTCACGACGTCCTTCGGCTTGATGCCGAGTTTTTCTGCAAACTCTTTGACCGTCGAACCCTCGATCAGGCGCACCGCTTTCAGTTCGCCGGAACCGGGCACCTCGAGACGCCCGGCGATGCGATCTTCGAGCGACAGGGCCTTCGGCGGTGGAATGAAATCGCCCTTGTCGAACCTTCCGGTCTTGCCCTCGATCTTTCTGCCGCCGCGTGGACTGCTACGTCGTGAACGGCGACGACCGGCGTCGGGCGGTGGAATGTATGTTGTTTGCGGAGTCGCAGTCTCGCCTGGCGTTCCCATACGCTCAGCGCGCGGAAGCGAGGGTCGCTCTCTGCCGCGGCTGGTTCGGTTGTCAACACGTTCCTTCGGCGTGATCGTTGGCGGCGGTGTTGGAACGGGCGCGCGCTCACCCGGTCGAATGCCGGCGTTTAATGCTGCCGCCGTGGGACGCAAAACTCTGACTTGTCGTGAAGGCGGCGGCGACGACGGCGGAGGTGGAGTGACTCTTACTTCAGTGCCGTTTGTCGGCGCTACGACTTCGGGCGCCGTGATTGGCGCTTCATCCACCACTGGCGGCTCGTCGACGGGCACTACTGGAGGAGTAGTTTCCACCACTGGCGGCGGCTCTATTTCCTCGATCACCGGCGCTTCAGCACGCACAGCCGGAGCCAACTTCTTGACCAGCCTGGTAACGGGCTGCTTGGGCACGGTGGCAGGTGGAGGCGCGGCTGCGGGTGCTTCGACCGGTTCCGCGACTACAGCAGGTGGCGGCGCATCCGGTTCAGGCTCGTGAACCTCTATCGGTTCAGCTTCGACGACAGCCGTTTCCGCAGTCGGAACCACCGCGCGCTTCACGACTTTCACCGCGCGCTTGACGGTCGTTTCCTTCTTCGGGAAGTACTTGTTCCGAATCTTCTCGGCGAGCTCTTTGGAGACCGAGTTGGAGGGAACGCTGACGTCGACACCTTCGCGACGCACCTCTTCAATGAGTCGCTTCGTGTCGAGCTTTAATTCTTTAGCGAGATCGTAAATACGAACTTTCGAGGAAACTGTCATGCACTCCTTCTCGACGCTGTAACCAGCGTCTTAACGCCTAAAGTGATTGGGACCGCAGGCCCCAACCACTAAGCGTCGATTAGAAGCTCGGCGCGTGACAGCAGGGGCGGAGCGGGCAACACAAACGGCCCGAAGAGACCGCAATTGCGTTGTAACTAATTGGCTGCATCACTGGTTCTCATCATCGTCTCTTCTCCCGCCTGATGCAGCATCTTCCGAAACTGCGGGAGCCGATGTTTCTGCTTCGTCGGTGGTGGCCTCGGAAGCAAACTCTTCATCTTCGGCCATCATTTCCTGCGCCACCTGCTCGATAGCTTCGTAAGCTTCGACGCCCGAGGAGGTGATGTCAGGAGACGGCGTAATCGTGTCGGGGCGCAAATCGCGACCGGATTCCAGCAAGACGAGCTCGTCGGCTGGAATGGGCTCGGCTTCGGTTACCGCAACGGGGTCAGCCGATTCCCAGGCGTTGATCTCCGCTTCGGCAGAGAAGGGAACGCCATTCTCGACTGCTTCGTCGTAGCCTTCCGCAGTCGATTCAGGAGAAGGTTCCACTTCTTCTTCCATCGATTCGTCAAACTCTGCCGAAACTGCGTGCTGCTCTTCCGGTGCCGAATGAGGTCGCATGGCAACGACAGCCTGCGCAGCGCTCAAGATCTGTTCCGCTTCGTCCAAACTCAGGTCAAGGAACTCGACGAGGTCGTCGACGGTAGTTTGAGCCAGGGCGTCGATGTCGCTGATGCCGTGCTCGGCGAGCGCTTCAGCCTGCTGTGCAGTGACGCCTTCGATGACGGATAGCGGCACTGCTTCGCCTGAAGCAATGAGCGCACCCATCTGCTCGCTGACTTCGCGCTTGATCTCTTCTTCACTGCGGATATCTATGTTCCAACCCACCAGCTTGGTCGCGAGTCGCACGTTTTGACCGCGCTTGCCGATCGCCAGCGAGAGTTGATCTTCGTTGACGATGACTTCCATCTGGCGGTTTTCGATGTCGGTGATGTTGACCTTGTTAACTTTCGCGGGTGAAAGCGCGTTGGCGGCGAACACTGAAGGCTCGTCGGACCATTCGATGATGTCGATCTTCTCGCCGCGGAGCTCGCGAATGATTGCCTGCACGCGTGAGCCTTTCATACCGACGCAGGCGCCGACGGGATCGACATCACGTTCGTTCGACATCACCGCGATCTTGGCGCGCTCGCCGGGCTCGCGTACGGCTGACTTGATCACGACCGTGCCGTCGTAAATCTCAGGCACTTCCATTTCAAACAACCGCAGCAGGAGCTCAGGAGAAGTGCGTGAAACTTCTACTTGCGGGCCTTTAGATTCCTTTGACACGTTGTTAATGACAACGCGAATTCGTTCGCCCTGGTTCCACTGTTCGCCGCGTGATTGCTGTGAACGCGGCAGGATTGCTTCGAGATTGCCGAGGTCGACAATGATGTTGCCGCGCTCGAAACGCTTGACATAACCGTTTACGAGGTCGCCGATCTTGTCGATGTACTGCTCGTAAACGTTGCTGCGAACAGCGTCGCGGACTTTCTGAAACAGGATCTGTTTGGCGGTCTGTGCGGCGATGCGGCCGAGCTCTTCCATTGGCAGCGGCAGTAAGAGGGCGTCGCCCAGTTCGACTTCGTCGCCGGCGAGTTCGCGTGCTTCGGTGATAGAGAGTTCAGTGGCCGGGTTCTCGACTTCGTCAACAACGACTTTCGAAGCCGAGAGTTCAATACCGGTTTCGGCGTTCCAGTCCACTTGTATATCTTCTCCAGATCGAAACTGTTTTTTGGCGGCCGCGCGAACGGCTTCCTTCATCGCTTCAATGACTAGATCGCGTTCGATGCCCTGCTCCTGGCAAAGTGCCTCGATATTTTGTGCAATCGATGAACTCATCAGTGTAATCCGTGTAATCTGTGGCTAATGCCCGGCGCGGCGCAGCTCCTCGTTTACATCCACCTCCAAATTCGCCTTCGTAATCGAGTCCAGAGGAACACGCACCTGCCCGTTAGTTCGATCTTCAAAAAGCACGTCTTCGCCGTCTACTCCCAGCAAACGTCCCCGGAAGTTGCGCTGCCCCGCAATCGGCTGCCGGGTTTTCATCTTCGCCTGGCTGCCCGCGAAGCGCTCGAAGTCGGCCCGTTTGTACAGGCCCCTTTCGAGTCCCGGCGACGATACCTCCAGCGTGTAGGAAGCATGAATAAAGTCTTCCACATCCAGAATCGTCCCGAGATGAGTGCTCACTTCCGAGCAATCCTCGTGGGTCACACCCTGCGGCTTATCAATGAATATA
This sequence comes from Pyrinomonadaceae bacterium, assembly GCA_025937955.1. GTDB lineage: Bacteria > Acidobacteriota > Blastocatellia > Pyrinomonadales > Pyrinomonadaceae > PSRF01. The sequence goes on along the minus strand of JAICQI010000021.1, from coordinate 5,906 downwards.
CGAACAATCGGCTTGTTCTCGGGGCCGGCTACTTCGGCGTGAACCAGCTCGAGGCCATGGTCGATTGCGACTCGTTCAGCTAGTTCCTGAACCCTTTCTGCAATCGATTCCTTACCCATTGTCCCTCTAAACGAAGGTTCTCAGTCCAAAAGAAAAAGTGGGCGCGAAACCCACCGGACGAGAACCGTGCCTTCGAGCAAGCTGTGGATTATACGGAAACACTCCTCTTCAGGCAACTTCGGGCGCGGATCAACGCGGATTCTTAAAGCAAATTGACGCGGATTCTGATCTGCGTAAATCTGAGTTAAGAATCCGCGTTATCTACGCTAACTCAGCTTCAACTTTACGACCTCGCTGACCAGCCGCCCATCGGCGTTTTTTCCAGCCAGAGCGGCCTGGACGGACTTCATTACTTTACCCATGTCTTTCATGGAATTGGCGCCGGTTTCGGCGATTGCTGCGGCAACAGCCTGTTCGATTTCCTCGCGGGAGGCGGCCTTGGGCAAGTAGGTCTCGATGACGGCGATTTCCGCGGATTCCTTGTCAACGAGCTCCTGGCGCCCAGCCTTTTCGTACTGCTCGATCGAGTCGCGTCTTTGCTTCACGAGGGAGCGCAGCAGTTTCTGCATGTCGTCGTCATCGAGTTCGGCGCCCTTCTCGATTTGCCGGTTCATCATCGCCGCTTTCACCATTCGCAGCGTTGACGTGCGTGCCGCATCCTGTGCCTTCATCGCCGCAGTGAGATCAGTGACAATATGCTTACTGAGACTCATTTTTGAAGCTCCAATCCGTTTAATCTGTGGCCATTCGACTTCGCGAGATAGTCGCGGAGAAATCGACCGGTGTACGACTCGCGAATGTTCATTATCTCTTCAGGCGTTCCCACACCCACAACGTACCCGCCCGCGTCGCCTCCTTCCGCGCCGAGATCGATGATGTGATCGGCAGTCTTGATCACGTCGAGGTTGTGTTCGATCACGAGGAGCGAACCGCCGGAGTCGATGAGCGCGCGAAACGCCGCGAGCAGTTTGTTGATATCGTCAAAGTGCAATCCCGTGGTCGGTTCATCAAATATGTAAAGCGTCTTGGCGCCGGTCCGCTTCAGCAAGTGGGCCGCCAGCTTGATACGTTGCGCTTCTCCGCCGGACAGCGTCGTCGCTGACTGGCCCAACCGCAAATACCCCAGCCCGACGTCGTCGAGCACGCGCAGCCGGTTCGTAATCTTCGGTACTTCACGAAAGAACGTGATCGCCTCACGCACCGTCATGCTGAGCACTTCGTGAACATTCTTGCCGCGATAACGAATGTCGAGAATCTGCTGCTTGAAGCGTGTTCCCTTGCACTCCTCGCATACCAACTCAACGTCCGCGAGAAACTGCATCTCAACCGTGACCGTGCCGTCGCCCTGGCAAACCTCACAACGCCCGCCGGGAAGATTGAAAGAGAAGTGTGACGGATCAAAACCGCGAGCCTGCCCTTCACGCGTCGCCGAGAACACTTCGCGAATCGCATCGTAAACCTTGATGTACGTCACCGGATTCGAACGTGGCGTGCGGCCGATCGGCGATTGGTCGACGAGGATCACGTCGTCGATGAACTGCCCGCCCTCGAGCTTCTGAAAAGCGCCAACATGCCCTTGCCATTCGCCGCGTTGTTTCTTGAAGCCCGCGTAAAGACAGTCGTGAATCAATGTCGACTTTCCGGAGCCGCTCACGCCGGTGATACAGACGAGCATGTCGAGCGGGATCTCGACGTCGATCGATTTGAGATTGTGTTCCGCGGCGCCCTGGATCGTGATGCGGCGTTTCTGCATCGTGCGACGTTGTCGCGGCTCTTTGATCTCGGCTTCGCCTCGCAGGTAACGAGCTGTGAGCGAACTCTCGTCCGCGAGCAGACCCTTGAAGTCGCCTTCGTACATCACGCGGCCGCCTAGCTCTCCCGCGGCGGGACCGATGTCGAGAATGTGATCCGCCGAGCGCATCATCTCCGCGTCGTGTTCGACGACGAGCACTGTGTTGCCGATATCGCGAAGGTTCTTGAGCAGGCGAATGAGGCGATCGTTGTCGCGCGGGTGTAAACCGATTGACGGTTCGTCAAGAACGTAGAGCGCGCCGACGAGTGAGGAGCCGAGGTTGGTTGCGAGCTGAATGCGTTGTGCTTCGCCGCCGGAGAGCGTCGAAGCGAGCCGATCCAAAGTCAAATAGTCCAATCCGACTTCGACCAGAAATCTCAGCCGCCGCCGTACTTCGAAAAGTATTCTCTCTGCGATCGCCGTCTGCTCCGTTGACAGATCGAGCGTGTCAAAGAACTCGTCGGCATCTTTAATCGACAACGAGCAGATTTCCGGCAAGGTGCGGCCGCTGACTTTTACGTCTCGCGCTTCCTGGCGCAGGCGGCCACCGCCACAATCCGGGCACAAAGTGTAGCCACGATACTTCGAGAGGAAGACGCGGACGTGCAGCTTGTACTTCTTCGTCTCCATCCAATCAAAGAACCCGCGCACGCCGCTCCAATCACCCCGACCTTCAATGATCGCTTGTTGATCCGCGCGCGGAAGCTGGTTGAACGGCACCGTCAGCGGAATCTTCTCGGCCCGGCAAAACTGCTTGAGCTCCTGCATGGCCCACTCGTGCTGTGGCTTGGTCCATGGCTCGATGGCGCCGTCTTTCAATGACAGACCGGGATTTGGAATGACCAGATCCAGATCGAGTCCAATCGTGTTTCCGAATCCCTGGCAGGTGGGACACGCGCCGTAAGGGTTGTTGAAACTGAAGAGTCGCGGTTCCGGCGTGGCATAAACCGTGTGGTCGTATTTGCACTCGAAACGTTCGGAGAACCAAAGTCGTTTGGACTCTGATTCGGCGGTTTCGATCAGCGCGGTCCCGTGTCCTTCCTGGAAACAGATCTCGAGTGAATCGACGAGACGCTGGCGCACATCAGGTCGCGCGACCAGCCGGTCGACCAACACGTAGACGTCTTTGAAGTCGTCGCGCGGGTAATCGTCGGGAGATTGCAGGTCGATCGTCTGTCCGTCGGCAAAGAGACGCGTGAAGCCTCGTTGCATCAGGCTCATCAGGTGCGCCGTCAGCCATTGACGCGACGGCGTAGCCTTCCGTCGCCACGACTTTTTCGGTGCTTCACGGTCGGGATCACTCAAACCAGCCGAGGCCGGAAACAGCACGTAGAACCGTGTTCCTTCCGCCAGATTATTGAGGACTTCATCGGCGATTGACTCCGGCGAGTCGCGCGTGACCAAACGTCCGCAGACGCGGCAATACGTTTGTCCGACACGAGCGAAAAGAAGTCGCAGGTAGTCGTAGATCTCTGTCTGTGTGCCGACGGTTGAACGTGGGTTGCGCGTCGAGTTCTTCTGGCGAATCGCGATTGCCGGCGCGATACCCTGGATTTCGTCGACGTCCGGCTTGTCCATGCGCTCCAGGAACTGCCGCGCGTAGGCGGAGAGCGATTCGACGTAGCGGCGCTGTCCCTCGGCGTAGATCGTGTCGAACGCGAGCGAAGACTTGCCCGACCCGCTCACCCCCGTGACCACCGTCATCTGGTTGATGGGCACGGAAAAGGAGACGTTCTTAAGATTATTAACGCGCGCTCCCTTAACTTGAATGGCTTCTTCAGGCATACAGACGAAAATTTGCGCTAGACGAAAACCACCAATAATAACGCGAGATCCTTGAGACACCAAACGGCCTTCCAGAAAAGAACAAGTCAGACCGGAGAGAACAAGTCAGACTAGATAGAACAAGTCAGGAAGAGGGGCTTGCCCCCGCTGCTAATGGAGTTCGCTAATGGAGTTCAAAGAGCGGGGGCAAGCCCGTCTTCCTGACTTGTTCTAATTGAACTTTCGTTGACACCCTCACTGTTTCTGAACCACAATCCCCTTCAGCTATGAAGAGCTCTCAATTTCTTTTGCGTGGATTTCGCAGGCCGCGCGAGATTGCCTGTTTCGCACTCGGTAAGCTCGAACGCCAGGTCATGGAAGAGACCTGGCGCCTCGGTGAAGTCAGCGTGCGCGACATCTATCGCGCTTTCGACGAGCGGATCGCTTACACAACCCTGATGACCACGCTCGACCGGCTCTTCAAAAAGAAACTGCTCGAGCGCCGCAAGGACGGTCGCGCGTTCGTATATGCCGCCGTGGTCTCCCGCGACGATCTCGATCGCGGCATCAAGGAAGACGTCGTCGACGGGCTCCTGGGCCACGGCGCGGATGGCGTCGAACCTGTGCTCGCCTGCATCGTCGACACAATCACCGAAAGAGATCGCGAACTGCTCGACGAGCTCGATCGCCTCGTCCAGGAAAAGAAACGCGAGTTACGCCGCAAGAGCTAAATGTACACATTTCTCGGCATCACTCTGGTCCTTGCACTGCTGCTGACCATCAACGCTACGGCGACGATGGTGTCCGCGGCCTTTGGCCGTCTGTGCAAACCGCTTCTCCGGAAATGCTCCGCACGCACGCGCGCTGAAATCCTATTCGTCATGCGCATCGGACCACCGGTGATTGCAATCGTCGCCATCGCCGCTTTCATGATCCCGTCGTATCTCACTTACGAGCCGCATGCGACTGATGAAACTGTCAGTTGGAAACTCGGAACCCTCGCGACGCTCTCAGCCATCGGCGTTGGCCTCGCGATCTCGCGAGGCATCCGCTCCTGGTTCGCCACGCGCTCGTTACTGAAAAAGTGGCTGGTAGCCTCGACTCGCATCAAGCTCGAATCGATTCACGTTCCCACCTATGTGTTAGACCACTCTTTTCCGATCATCGCCGTGGTCGGCGCGTTTCGCCCGCGGTTGTTCATCGCTAATCACGTGCTCGAGTCACTCAGTGAAGAAGAGCTGGCGGCTGCGATCGCGCACGAGTATGGCCACCTTGCCGCGCGTGACAACTTCAAGCGCTCGGTGATGCGCGTCAGTCGTGCGGCGTTGTTGCTCATACCGTGTGGCAGGTCGCTGGATCGGGCGTGGAGTGAAGCTTCGGAGTCAGCCGCTGACGAACACGCGGCACAGCAGAGCTCGTTCGTGGCTTTGAACCTCGCGTCGGCGCTGGTGCGGATCGCGAGGATGATTCCGAAAGGGCAGCGCCAGGTGATTCCCGCTTCCGTGTCGGCATTTCTCGCCGGTGAAGACTCGCCGGGAGTCAAGGTTCGCGTCCGGCGGCTGGTTGAGCTTGCCACTGCGGATCCGCGTCTCCTCGCGAGTAATGCCTCGATAGTTCGATTCGTCCCCTGGTTAGTGCTGACTCTGATTGTCGTAATCTCAGTGACAATCGAGAGTCGTCCTCAAGTTCTCGCCACCGTTCACGAGTTCGTCGAACACGTCGTTGCCGTTTTGAGTTAATTTTTACAACTTACGGCGACTGGTAGTAGTTCCCACCGGAAGTTACATTCCTAAATTGGTTTTCTCCACGTTCTCCTGACTCTGATACTATGCGAAAACTTGTAGCTGCATTACTTCTCACATCCGCTATATCGCTTGCCGCGTATGGCCATGACTCCAACGGCAAGGTCACCGGAACGGTGAAGGATCCGGGTGGAGCGGTCGTAACCGGCGCAGACGTTTCACTGCTGCATAGTAGTCGAGCCGTATTGCGCGACACGGTCACTGACAACGAGGGACACTTCACGCTCGACAACATCGCGCCTGGTAGTTATCAACTGAACATCGTGCGGAGCGGCTTCGTCACGCATCGCTCAGCCGTTCAAGTTACGTCGGGAAATACACATGAAGTCGCGATAGTTCTCGAACTCGCTCCCATTGCGGAACAAGTCACAGTTACAGCAGAAGCAGGTCTGGTCACCGACACACGCAAAGTTGATACGCAGGTAAACGTCATCAACGAACGTAAGATCCTCGAGCGCGCGCCGGAAGTGGTGGCGCAGGTGGTTGAT
>JAICQI010000155.1 GCA_025937955.1 Pyrinomonadaceae bacterium | reverse complement strand
GGCGGCACCGCCAATGTTTTGTTAACGGTACAGGGTCCGCTTAATCAAACCTGGCGTTACGCATACACAGGTGCTCGCCTCTCTTCGGTCACCGATCCGCGCGGCGTTGTGATCAAGCAGATCACCTACAACACCGCGGGCCGCGTTATCCAGCAGCAGTTTGCCGATGGGGGCATAGAACGATACGAGTACGAGCTCGCGGGCGCTGTTGTCACCGGAACTCGGATTACGGATCCGATGGGACGCGTCAAGGCCCTTCGCTTCAATGCTGCTGGGTATATCCTTGATAAGACAGATTCATTCGGCCAGAGGTCGCGGATCGATCGTGATTTGACGACCAATCTTCCCACTTCGAATGTTGGCCCATGTGGTTGCCCTGAAGCTACGCGCACTTTCGACTCGCGGGGCAATCCGACCGAGACAACTGATCGCGCCGGACGCTCTATAAAAGTCGAGTATCATCCGGTTCACAACAAGATCACCAGGATTACCAACAAGGGCGGACAGGTAACCAGTTACGACTACGATCAGAACGGCAACCTGCTTTCAACTACCAACGCGCTCAATCAGACCACGACCTTCACTTACAACCCGAACGGCTTGCTGGCCAGCATCACTGACCCGCTTGGGCAAACATCGCGGGTTGAGTATGACGCGCAGGGAAACATCAGTGCGCAGATCGACGCGCTTAACAATCGCACGACCTTCGAGTACGACGCGATTGGGCGGCCCACCGCGGTTATCGATCCACTGGGCCGTCGTACCGAATCAACCTACGATGCACTCGATCGTGTCGCGACCCTCACTGAATCGGATGGTGCCGTTACTCGTTTTGAGTACGATGCAAATGGAAATCAAACAGGTCTGATCAATGCCCTCAACCAAAAGTGGACGCAGACCTTCGATGCTAAAGGACGCCTGACCTCGGCAACTGACCCACTCAACAGAGTAACCAGATTCTTCTACAACACTAAAGACGAAATCATCCGTGCGATCACTCCGGCCGGCCGCACGATGCTCTACACGTATGACGTTCGTGGTCTGCGTTCCACGGCCACTGACCCACTCGGCGGCGTGACGACCTTCAAGCACGACAGCAATGGGCGGTTAACTTCTGTAACCGATGAGCGCGGCAGCGTGACCACGTTTGTTTTTGACGAACTGCAACGCCTGATTGGTTTGCGCGACCCGTTAGGGCGACTGAGTTCTATCGTCTACGACAACGCGGGGAATGTCGCCTCAACCATGGACCGCCTGGGCCGGCAGACACAGTACACCTATGACGTTTTGAACCGACCGACGCGTATTGGATACCCGGATGCGGTGGTTACATTCTCTTATAACGCCGCCGGCCGGCCGATTCACATCGACGATGCTCAAGGCGGCGCAATCACCTGGACCTATGACGCAGAGAACCAACTGCTCTCCGAGACCAGTAGCGCGGGAGCGGTTCACTACACGTACAACGCAGCCGGCCAGCGCACTTCGATGACCGCTGCGGATCGGCAGCCGGTGAATTACGGCTACGACACGGCAGGCCGCCCGCAAACGATTCAACAAGGCGCCGAGACCTACACTCTTGGTTACGATCAACTCTCTCGTCGCACCAGTCTCCTCCGGCCAAATGGTGTTTCGACCAGCTATAGCTACGACAATGCGGGCCGAATATCCCGGCTGACTCATGCCAATGCCTTAGGCCAAACGCTCGAGGATTTTCAGTTCACCTTCACGCCGGACGACGAGATCAGCTCAATCGTTTCCTCTTCGCCACCAGCGTCGCAGCCTGACGAGAAAACAGCCGGACCAGCAGATGCAGCTAACCGGATCCGGCAGTTTGGAACCAACACTTACGATTTCAACGCGGTCGGACAGACCACTCAAAAAACGGACGCAAACGGAACCACTCAATACCGTTGGGATGCGCGTGGGCGCATGACGGGCGCTACGTTGCCCGGTGGCCAGGATGTTAATTACACCTACGACATCTTTGGCAGGCGAACGAGCAGTTCAACTGGGGGCAACAATACGCAGTTCCTCTATGACGGCCCCGATGTTGTGCTCGATCGTAACAGTTCAGGCGGGACAGTTGATTACCTCCACGGCATTGGCATCGATGAGCACCTGCGACAGTCTAACGGTCAGACCAGCGCTCTTTACTCTTTGCAGGATCACCTCGGCAGCGTTGCCGCGTTAACTGATGCCGGCGGTAACGTGGTTGAGCGCCAACAATACGAGCCGTTTGGCGCCAGCACTGGTAGCTCCCTGACGCGTTACGGCTATACCGGGCGCGAGCGCGATAGTGCCACCGGCCTGCTTTACTATCGCGCCCGCTGGTACGACTCGCACCAGGGAAGGTTTCTCTCTGAAGATCCTCTGGGGCTGGCTGTAGGCTTAAACCTCTACTCTTACGCCAACAACAATCCGATCTTCTTCAACGATCCATTCGGTCTTTCGGCCGGCACTTTCCTGGACGGACTATCCCAGGGCATCTTCGCGGCATTTACCTCCACAATCGTCGCTTGGCTTGTTATGGGCGCTGTAACTGCCGTTGCCGGGGCGACAGCCGGCGCTGCTCTTGCAGCAGCTCTGGCATTACTCGCCGCATACGGCCTTTATGAGCTTTACGAAGAAGCCAAGGCTATTGGCGAGATCTGGGACAAGTGTCCTGACGAGCGCGATTTCCGTCTGGGCCTGCTGGTTGGAGCAGCGATTGGGGCCGCGCTCGGTGGCAAAGCGATGCGCAGGCCGCCGCCTCGCAAACCGAATAAAGGACCTTGTTCTACTTGTAAGGGCGGAGAAACGTGCTTTGTCGCGGGAACCCTCATCCAGACTGCGAGCGGCGAGAAGCGAATTGAGGACGTGCAGGCCGGTGATCTCGTGCTCTCCTTCGATCCCGAGCGGAGCAACGCGTCAACCGGGCAGCCCGAACGGCAAGGCGTTGCGCGCACTTTTACGAGAACGGCTTCCGTGATACTCGACATTCATGTCGGAAAAGAAACGATCTCAGCCACACCTGAACATCCCTTCTGGGTTATCGGTGCGGGTTGGACTGCCGCGGGCGAACTTCGTCGTGGCAGTGCACTGTTGACCAAAGATGGTGTCATTGTTCATATCGATTACGTTAATCGTCGTGAAGGCTTATTCACGGTTTACAACTTTGAGGTTTCAAATACCCATACATACTACGTCTCCAGACTTGGTCTACTTGTTCACAACAACTGTGACGACACTCTCAAGCCCGGGCCTTATGCAGGCGAATCCGTGCCGGCGACCGGCCCGGGAAGGCCCAATGCCCAGGGGCAGAGAGATATAAATCGGATCGGAGGCGAAACTGGTTGTCACACTTGTGGCACTAAGGATCCGGGGACGAAGAGTGGAAACTTCGTTTTCGATCATCAGCCACCCAGTGCTTTTAATCCGCCCAGCCAACAGGGCTACCCGCACTGTCTGTCTTGTAGCCGTAGACAAGCCGGCCAGGTTACCAACGCAAAGAGGCCATGAAGGTGATAGTCTAAATGGGATGAACAAGGCGGAACTAACCTGGATAGAATCAGCGGGTGGACCACTAATCCTTCTTGAGGAGCAATTGCTTTCCCACTGGCACGGTATTGATACTGATGATTACGACCGTGCATGTGGCATTGACGACTACTTAGGTCTCCTCGACGTCGGCTCAGGCCGAGCGCTGGTGCTGGGTGAAGAACCGATGCGTACCGCCTGGCAACCTCTTTCAGGACCAGCGGAAGGCATGCTGGTTAGGTGGCAATGGGCAGACGACGACGAAAGCGTTGTTGAAGCAATTGCAGAGCTAAGCAAAGTATCCTGGGAAGCAACCGGAATCGTTTTCGACCTTACAGATAATTCTTTAGTGCTGTTCGATGCCGCCTGTCCAGGTGACGATCCTGACTGCAACACGACTGGCTGTAAGCTAAACATCGTGCTGAAAGAGAAACGCTACCTCATCGAAACAGCACACCACACACCCGACGAAAATACCGCACTGTTTCTCCATCGATTTGTAATCCGTGGGTAAAGTTCTTCTTGACAGGCTATGAGCACTCCGTAAAGCCTGGTTTTGTGAGTGGCCGAAGTTAACCGGCATCTCCTCTCTCGAGCATCTCACCATTAATCGATTGCATCTGATCACCACGCTCCATGGACACACGAAGTTGGATACGACTAGTACTCGCCGTCTTATGTGTGATTAGCGCAGTGGCGTCTGCCTCTGCCCAGGACGAAGTCATCAGAGTTGATACAGCCCTGGTTAATCTCCACGTCGTTGTCAAAGATCGTCAAGGGCAACGAATTCGTGGGCTGGAGAAAGAAGACTTCGACGTTTATGAAGATGGAGTGCGGCAGGAGATCACGCATTTTGTGGCAGAAGAACGCCCATTGCGTCTGGTGCTGCTTTTTGATGTAAGTGTGAGTATGGAGGCCGTCTTGCCTGGCATCAAGCAAGAGGCTGTAGCGTTAGTCAACACCTTGCGGCCTGACGATACGATTAATATCGTCTCGTTCGCCAGCGCAGTGCAAAAGCCCTCTGGCTGGCTGAACAGATCGCAGGCCATATACGTTATCAGCAACGTTGCTCCGGAGCCTCACGCTAAGCCCCTGCCCGCATCAATCGGACAAAACGGATATCGCATCGGCGATACAAACACCTACCTCTACGAAGCCTTCGAGTACCTGTTCAATAACTTCAAGGCGAATAACGACCGGTTAGCAGTCGTGATGTTCAGTGATGGCGTGGACACGGCTGCAGGTCGTGCCATGCCCAATATCACGAGACGCGCGCATGAAATCGGAAGAGAGGCTATAAGGCAGGCCCAGGAAAGTTGGGCGCTTGTCTATCCGGTTCGGTACAAGACGGAACAAGCCATCGGGAATTTGCCAACCACAGCTCGACGCCCCTTTCCTTCTGTCATTCGTGTTGGGTCACCTCCAGACGATCCTGGTCGCGAACTATTTCAGAAGATTGCAGTAGCCAGCGGTGGCGAGATCTTCGAATGGACCACGCGAGAGGATTTGAAGTCGGCAGTAAGGAATGCTCTGGCGGACCTGCGCAGTCAGTACGCGATCGCCTATCGCCCACCTCGTTTGAAAGACGATAAGCGATTTCGTCATATCAAAGTTCGTGTCAAACAACCGAATCTTATAGTGCGGACTCGGGAAGGTTACTTCTACGATCGGTGACTTGCTCGATTCTTACCGAACGATAATTCCGTCACCCCCGTATATCTACTCACTCATTTCTTAACGCAGATAGCGGGTCCACTCTAGTTGCTCTCAGCGCCGGAATAACAGAAGCGATTAGGGCAATAAGCAGGAGAACTAACGACGCAAAGATGATGGTCTGTGGATCACGGGGACTGATGCCGAAGAGCAAACTGCGCATTACCTTCGTCAGGACAAGCGTACCTGCCAAACCTATCGCCAGGCCGACAAAGACGAGCTTGAGTCCATTAACGAGAATGAGCTTGAACATCTGGCGTGGAGCGGCACCCAGCGCGAGCCGGATCCCTATCTCTGGCGTTCTCTGGATAACTGAGTAAGAAACAACTCCATAGAGTCCCGTGATAGCCAGCATGAGGGCAGCGACAGAAAAGATACTAAGAATCTGAGAATTGAATCTCCTGGGCGCAACGGAGGCTGACAAATACTTTTCAATGGTTTGCATGCCTGATGTTGCCACTTCTTGATCGACGTTCCGCAATTCGCGAAGAAACGCTGTCTCTACGGAACGGCTATCCGCATTGGAACGAATGATCCAATAATGGCTGCCACTAACAATCCCAACCCAATCTTCATGCAGTTGCGCCATTGGTATGTATATGTCGAGGGTGGGGTCGCTTTCTAAACCAAGGTGCTTAACGTTTCCGACGACACCCACAATCTCTATGGGCCGCGGCCCTGTATTGTTGTCGTGAATAGTCAGACGCGCCCCAATTGGATTTCCATCTGGCCAAAGCCGGCGAGCCATCTCTTCGTTTATTAGACCAACGGGGAGACTATTCTCATTGTCGCGCTCATCAAGTGGTCGTCCCTGGCGTAACGGAATCTTCATGGCTCGAAAATAACCCGGGGAACCCATGCGAAATTGGGCAATATATGTGTCACTGGATGATGAAGCTCGTCCCTCGATGTTGAAAGGAACTCGGCTAACCCCCGTGCTCATGGGAGGCTGCGACACCGTGCCAACCTCCTCAACGCCTGGCAAATTTTGTATGGCCGGGAGCAGCTTTTCATGGAATTGCACTAATGATGCTCGATCCTTATAGCGTGTCTTGGGCACTGAAAGACGGACGGCTGACGTGCTGCTTGCGTCAAATCCCGGGTTAATCGCCTGCACACGTATGAAGCTCCGAATGAGAAGGGCGGAAGCTACTAGCAGTATAAGAGAGAGCGAAACCTCGCCGATCACGAGAATACTCCGCCAACGATTCTGACGCGCCGCATCTCCTGCTCCTCGAACGGTGGCTCTCAAGACGCTGCCCATTTCAGCCTTTGCGCCTTGCCACGCAGGCAAAATGCCAAAAGCCATGGCGGACAGCATGCAAACGCAGGAAACAAATCCGACGACTCGTAAATCAAGCCCAATTTCCTGTGAACGAGGCAGATGAATAGGGCTAAGAGACAGCAATGCTTGAACTCCCCAGGCGGCTAAACCCAATCCGATGACGCCACCCACCAATGAGAGAATTAAACTCTCAGTTAAGAGTTGAACCATCAGACGCCCTGAGGTTGCGCCGAGTGCTTTCTTGATAGTGATCTCCTTGTAACGTCTGGATGCGCGATTGAGCGACAATGCCGCCAAGTTGGAGCATGCAATGAGCAGCACGAAACCTACAGCGCCCAACAGGACTAACAATGGGGTTCGCACTTGACCCACCAACTCCTCATAAAGCGGTACCAGACTGACACCGGTTTTTCTAAGGTAAGGCGCACCATGTAATTGCTTCGCACGCATCACGATGCCTGAGAGATCGGACTCAGCCTGGTTGCGTGTCACGCCTGGTTTAAGCCTTGCGATTGCGTGAAGAAAATTGACGGAATTCCGAATATTGCGCAGCGGATCAGCCTCTGGTGCCAGTGGAACAGCTAACTCAGCTTCTGGAATGGGCAGCAGGAAGTCTTCGCGCAGAATGCCAATCACGTCATAACTTTCACCATTTAGAATAAGAGGCTTTCCGACGATCCGCGGATCCCCAGCGAACCGGCGTTGCCAACATTCATATGTGAGCACCACGACATGTCTCTGTTCCGCTCTGTCATCCTCGGGAATCATCAAGCGTCCGACTTTGGGAAGAACGCCAAGCAGTTGAAAAAGGTTGGCTGACACTCTCGATCCCTGAACTCGCTCGGTCCGTTCGGCACCGGACATACTAAACCCGATATTTCCAAAGGCGGCGATTTCGACGCTTTGATTCTGCATTTGAAAGTCGAGAAAATCCGGCAGCGTGAAAGGCGCGCGGTTGCTGTCTGTTCGACGGGACCATACCCAAATGAGTTGATCGGGATCCCTAAACGCAAGTGGGCGAACTAAGACGGAATTGACTACGCTAAAAACGGCCGTTGAGGTACCAATCCCCAATGCCAAAATGACGATTGCTACTACTGCAAACGCAGGATCTCTTAGAAGCGAACGGACTGCGTATCGAATATGAATGTAAAGGTCGCTGATACGTTCAAACATGGTTCTTCCCAATCTGATCGTCTTTGCTTTTGGCAATTTTAAGAAAGGACTGCGTGTTGATTTCTGACATATATCCATCGAAATGTGCCAATAAGATCTTTCTATCTTGCGAACGATCGGAGTGAGCGGCATAGTGTGAAACACATGACCTCTGCCTTTAACAAACCCAACGGGCGTCGCCTCTCCTCAAGCCGTCGCATCATTGTGGTGGTGGTCCCACCGGTTGATGAGCTCGATTTGGTCGGACCCCTCCAAGTCTTCAACTCAGTCAATCGACTTGCAGACAGGAAGATTTACTCAATTGAGGTCGTAACGAGTGCCAACCATCTGACTGTTGACGGCGAAGGCGGCGTGCTAACGTTCGTCGCTCGAGCTCATTACAGGCGCGTCGAAGGAGTCTGCGATTCAGTGCTTCTAGTTTGTGGATTAGGCTCTCGATCAGTGCGTGATGCAGCCTTATCGGCATGGCTGAAAAGAATGTCGAATGAGGCGCGAAGAGTCGGCGCTGTGTGTGTAGGTGCTTTTCTACTGGCCGAGGCCGGGTTGCTGAATGGACGCCGTGCGACGGCACATTGGAAGTTCGGCCGCGAGTTAGCCACCCGCTATCCCAACGTTCGCGTCGAGCACGATCCAATTTGGGTTAAGGACGGAAACGTATATACCTCGGCCGGTGCTTCAGCCGGCATCGATCTCGCGCTGGCGTGGGTGGAGGAAGACTGCGGTGCTGGGCTGGCTCACGAGGCTGCTCGTGAGCTTGTGCTGTTTCTGCGACGGCCTGGTGGACAACCCCAAGTGAGCGTCTCCCTTGCGTCACAGGCTTCAGAGATGATGTCGATCCGTGAACTTCAGATTTGGATAACCGAGCATCTTAAAAGGAGACTCTCGGTTGAGGAGCTCGCGGAGCGTATGTCTATGAGCGTTCGGAACTTCGAACGCGTATTTACTCGGGAGGTTGGCACAACGCCGTCCCAGTACGTCCTTCGCACACGTGTAGAGGCAGCTCGATGCCAGCTTGAGCGAACCGATCGTGCGCTCAAGCAAGTGGCGTCCGCTGTTGGATTTGGAAGTGTCGACGTCATGAGGCGTGCTTTTACTCGAGTGCTGGGAATCACTCCGGCCCGCTATCGCGAGCTCACCGAAGACTCACCAAAACGGATATAACGCCAGAACCGAGTATTTCTCCATTGTTATTGATAACAGTGATTACCAGGCTTACGGGAACCGGAGTAAAAAAGGGTGTCGAGTATTCAAGGAAACTACCCGCGCCGGAAGTGAAGAGTGGAGAACACCCATTCTGGCAGTTCAAATTAAATGTCGTTGATGCTACGCCGTTTAGGATCCAATCGTAACGAACAACGCCAAACCACGGCTCGTTGATTGGTGTGAGGTTAAAGGCAACATTAAGAAATCTACTACCGCTTACAGGGTCTATGCTCGTGGGCGCCAATAGTACCCCAGGATTGTCTGCCAAATTGATGAACAGGATGTTACCGTTTGCGCCTGTCTGCAAGGCTGTAACGCTTGTGAGATCGAAGCTGACTGAGTCGGCTTTAACTGTCGCGCTAAAGAATAGAACGAAAAGCAGAATCGTTAAGCAGGATTTCAACATGTTTCCCTCCCTCTTGATTGGCTCACCATACACGCAATGAGAACGTAAAATATCTGCCCAGACTGGAGACGGTCAAGCAGCTAGTTAAAAAAAAATTGGGTGCGCGCCCATTTCTTTTACGGAGCACGCCAGCGGGTAAAGCCATAAAAAGTTTAGCCACAAAAAGGCACATAAGGTACAAAAGAGAAACTACAAAATCGAGGCGTTAAATTAAGTAATTCTCTTTGTGCCTTATGTGCCTTTTTGTGGCCTATTTCTTCTTTCGTGGCGGTTCCTGGTACCAGCGGGTACCGGTGCGGTATTCCTGTTCGGTGCGGCTTAACATTGCGAGGGCGCGCTTCGGTCGCAGGTGGGCGCAGGCGACGATGATCGTATTCAAGAGGGCCATCGGTGCTACGTAAGAACCGGTGAATGAAGGACTGCTGGTTGACGCCACGAGGTAGTCGTCACAGTGCAAAGCGATCGGCGTGGTGTCGCTGTCGGTTATGCCAAACGTCGGCACGCCTCGACTGTGCGCACGCTCAACCG
This sequence comes from Pyrinomonadaceae bacterium, assembly GCA_025937955.1. Lineage (GTDB taxonomy): Bacteria > Acidobacteriota > Blastocatellia > Pyrinomonadales > Pyrinomonadaceae > PSRF01. The sequence goes on along the minus strand of JAICQI010000155.1, from coordinate 17 downwards.
CCTCAACTGTCTCTCTC
>JAICQI010000658.1 GCA_025937955.1 Pyrinomonadaceae bacterium | reverse complement strand
GCGAGATGAACCGAGCGGCGATGTGTGTCTTAGTGCTACATCAACTGGAAGTCCATCCGAACGTGTAACTTTTTGACCGCCATTGGCCACAGAAAAATGGAAGCCACAAAAAGGCACATAAGGCACAAAAAGAATTCAGCGAAAGTATCTTTATGACTTATGTGCTTTTGATGGCTACTCTTCTTTGTCGCCCATCGCGGCGTTCATGGCGGCGATGATGGCTTCGGAGACTCGGCGCTTTTGGAGGTCGGCGATCTTGGTGGGGGAGAGATCGAATTCGACTGGCGACTCTTCGATCCTTTTAATAATCGTTCCTTCTGAGAAACCCGCTTCGACCAGGCGAATCACGCCTTCGTTGTCGAGCGTCGGTGTTTTCTCGAGCTTGGGCGGCGCGGCAGCTCCACCTTCAGTTGGCGGCTTGATGATACGCACAGTCGCCGATCCGCTGAGGTTTGAGTCATTCTCATTTCCGCCGAGTCCGCTTCGCGAGCGCGAAGACGACCTCGAGCTCGTGCCCGAACCGAAAATATTAGTGTCGCCGCCCGGAGCCTGCTGCTGCGAGTCGCCCATCCCGGATTTCTTGAAGTCTTTAAAGAACGGATCACTTCCCCACTCGTCATCAGTCATGATGATGGTACCCATCTGTGACGACAGCATCGCGAGAATGATGTTTTCATTCACCCCGTTCCGCTTCAGACTGATCAGTTGTTCGGTATCGAGTTTAAAGTTGCTCGGCCGGTTGTTGATGATTGCGATGATGGTCTTCTCTTTGAAACCGGCCTTGACGAGTTTGACAACTGACGCGTTCGTGAGTGGACCATCAAACTGCTGGCCATAGGCGGCAGTCACTAAAAGCGAAAGGCACAAGAAGATGGTGACGACTATTCCCTTCATAACCGTTATCTCTCACCTGCATCTTTTGCAGCCGGTGCTGCAGCAGGCTTCTTGGTACGCGCAGTAGTGCGCTTGTAGCGATAGCCGATCTTCTTGACGTAGTTGCGAGTCTCTCGATACGGCGGCACCCTGTTACCAAATTTCGCCACCGCGCCTTCGCCCGCGTTGTAACTCGCTAACACGAGATCCACACGATTATTGAAACGATTCAACAGCTCGCGCAGGTACCTCGTCCCCCCGGAAATGTTTTGCGCTGCATCATGAGGACGTCGTACGCCAAATCGCGCCGCTGTCCCCGGCATCAACTGCATCAACCCGCGCGCGCCTTTCGGGGACACGGCGTGCGTGTTGAAATGCGACTCCTGCTCCATCACCAGGAATATCAGGTATGGATCAACTCCGTACCGATTGCCGTTCTGACGGATCAGACTATCGAGCCCAGGTCTGCCAGTACTCCAGCCACGTTCTTTCTTCCCGGACTTCGCGATCGTTTCAGCGTCTTCGAGTTCGATACGATCGACACGGCTGCTATCGAGAAAGATCGACATCGAACCGCGCTTGTACCAAACACCGGCAGAAGACTGAGTAGCGCTGTCAGCTTCAACGCGAGCGCCGCCTTTCAGATAGATCCAGGCGGGTTTGTCGTAGACGCCGTTTGTCGACGGAGTTTGTGCAACTGCTTCCGAAACTTCGAAGTGGTCGTCGTCAGTGGTGCTCTTCTCGACGACAGGCGCTGCCGGCGCGGGCGTGTTGCGCTCGATCTTCTTTACTTTTTCTTTCGCGAGGAGATGGCTAAGACCCCCCTTGCGGTACCAGACTCCCTGCGGCGATTCCCAGGCATCATCGACGGTCACGTACGAACCGTCGGCAAGTTTCAGCCTAACCTCGGTTGTCTGCGCTAAAGCTTGACTCGCACACACGAGTACAACGAACAGACAAGTCACCACAGATGAAGACGTATTTTTAAGCACGATTTTTGGCTACAGTTCCAACGGATCGGATAAACCACGCTCGATCATCGTTTCTTGTGTTTGCACTGGCGCGAACGTGTGCGACGTGCCGAAGTAATTACGCCAGGCAACGTCAACAATCTGCGGCGTCAGCTTGAGACTCTGCTGCTCGAACAAACAGATATCTGTCGCCCGATCGAGTATGTCGCGCGGTTCGCAACCCTTCATCTGCCGTCGCTCCACGCGATACTTCATCAGAATGTGATTCAGCACCGGTTGTTCAAGGCCGATACCACGCTTATTAGCCTGATACTTGAAGATCGCCGAGTAAGCTTCCGGCGTAGGCGGCTCGACGCGCGCGCGATAACCCATGCGTCGCAGAAACGCCTGGTCAGCGAGATCCTTCTCTTCGAGGTTCGTCGAAAACACGACGAGCTGCTCGAACGGAACTTCAATCTTCTTCCCGGTGTGCAGCGCGAGATAGTCAACGCGTCTCTCCAGCGGCACGATCCAGCGGTTCAACAGATCCTGCGGCGCCACTCGCTGGCGACCGAAGTCGTCAATCACTAACGTGCCGCCGTTTGATTTCATCTGGAACGGCGCTTCGTAAAACTTCGCCGCGTTACTCCAGGTCAGGTCGGCATTCTCGAGCGTCAACTCACCACCAACGACGACGAGCGGGCGCTTAATCAACACCCAGCGACGATCGAAATCAGTCGGAGCTTCATCCGCCGGCAACGCCTCGTGGCAGTGTGAATCGAACACTCTGATTATCTGCCCATCAATCTCCACGGCGTACGGAATCCAAATGCCACCGTCCAGCGCGTTATTAATGCGCTCGGCAACAGCAGTCTTTCCTGTGCCCGGCAGTCCGGTTAAAAACAGCGAGCGACGCGAGTTGATGACGCAACCCAACGTCTGCAACAGCGACTCAGGCAGCACGAGATCGTGAAACGCCTGTCGCACTGTTTCCATCGACGCCGTGTTGGACGGAATCGATTGCAGCTTCATCATGTGCGAATAGTCGCGCAGAGAAACCGGCGCTGGTCCAACATAACCGCAAATTGACAGCAAGCGCGTAAGTCGATCCCAGCCGTGGTCCAACATCGCATAACGGGTCGAACCAATCGTCGACTGCATCTTTACTTCGATCAGCTTTTCCCGGTAAAGCTTCTGGAGCAGATCCTCGGTCAGCATGCGTGGCAGATTGATGCGTTCCGCGACCGCCATCGTCGTCGGTTCGGGCAGCATGGCCACGTGCTTCAACGCGAGATCGCAAAGAAAGCCTTCCGAGATACCGGTGTCCGGTGTTTCCTCGGGCAGCGGCGGGCCCATGCTCTCGATTTCCGCGCGCGTCAGTATTGCGGTGTGCGACATGTGAGTTTCTCTCTTTTCTAAGAATAGGACCTATTGGACCTATTTGTTGGAAGCAAGTTGGAGCGCGTTGCGAGCTGCTTCTGATTCGCTCGCGCGGCCTACGCGCTGATAGAGATCCGCCAGGCGCCGGAGCGCGATCGTGTTGATCGGATCGATCTCGCGTGCTGCTTCGTAGTAACGAATAGCATCGTCTTCACGACCGAACCGCTCGAGCATTTTCGCGGTGTTGAGACTGCCGGTTAACGGACCGGTGGCGCGTGCGAATGCTTTGTATGCTTCATCAATCTTGCCCAGGCGGCAATACGCCAGGCCGAGATTGTTCAGGATGCGCTCGTCAGTCGGCGCCAATTTCGCGGCGCGCTTCAAACGATCGACGGCGGCGCGATAGTTACCACTCTGATACAGCGAAAAACCAAGATTGTTCAGCGTGTCAGCATCTTCCTCGAGCTTCACGGCGCGCTGGAACGAATCCTTGGCGCGGTCGCCAAAGCCCTTTTTGTCGTACGCGACGCCCAGCAGGTTGTGAGCTTCCGTCAGCTTCGCATCGAGCGAAACAGCCAGCGACAGCTCTGAAATCGCTTCGCTATAACGACCTTCGACCAGATACTCGCGCCCGACTTCCAT
>JAICQI010000666.1 GCA_025937955.1 Pyrinomonadaceae bacterium | reverse complement strand
GGTAGGACAGACCTCGATACAGTTTCCACACTGCGAACAATCGAGCCAGCCGAGATACGTTCCGATCACGGTGTGCGCGCCGCGTCCGCCGGCTTCGATCGCATCTTCGCCCATCCACTCGTCGCAGACGCGCGTGCAACGTTTACAGAGGATGCAACGTTGCGGATCATTCGCGACCATTGGCGAGAGATAGCGTTCGGCGTAATAGTTCTTGCTTTCCGTGAAGCGTTCTTCGAGGCCGCCCCAGTCGAACGTCATCTCTTGCAACTCGCACTCGCCGCCGCGATCGCACACGGGACAATCGAGCGGATGGTTCGCGAGCAGAAACTCGGTCATACCGCGCTGGGCCTTCTCGATCTCCTCGCTCTGCGTGGTGACGATCATGCCGTCAGTGCAGATGATCGTGCAGGACGTTTGCAGCTTCGGCATCTTCTCGATACGCACAAGACACATGCGACAAGACGCCTGCAGCGCGAGGTCGGAGTAATAACAGAATGACGGAATGTCGAAACCCTTGTCGCGACACACGTCGATCAGACGCGAGCCCTTCGGAACCTGAAAATCTTTTCCGTTGATGGTTACTTTGACTAGATCAGTGGACATCTATCCTTTTAATCCGTGTTAAGCCGCGGCTTGAAATCTTCGGGGAATCTCTTGATCGCTGACTGGATGGGCCACGCCGCAGCATCGCCCAACGGGCAGAACGACTTGCCCTCGATGTTGTCGCAGAGGTCGAGCATCAGTTGCGCGTCTTCCGGACGCCCGCCGCCGTTCTCTATCCGCTTGAACACCTTCACCAGCCAATCAGTTCCTTCACGACACGGCGTACACCAGCCACACGACTCGTGTTTGTAAAACTCAGTCAAGTTCTTGGTCGACTCAAAGATGTCAACCGTCTCATCCATCACGATGAAACCACCCGATCCGACGCTCGAACCCGCTGCAACCAGCCCTTCGTAGTCCATGCGCACGTCTTTGCCGATGATCTGATCGGCGCGCATGATGTAGACCGACGAGCCACCGGGAATCACGGCTTTCAACTTCTTGCCGTCGAGCATCCCGCCGCAGTCTTCCATGATGAACTTTTCCATGTCGTCGTAGCCCATCGGCAGCTCGTAAACGCCGGGAAGGTTGACGTGACCCGAGACGGACCAGAGTTTTGTGCCACCACTCTTCTCAGTCCCGAGCTTCTGATAAGCCTCGCCACCCATGTTGATGATGTCAGGGACTGCAGTGAGCGTCTCAACGTTGTTCACCACTGTCGGCGCGGCGTACAAGCCCGAAACGGCAGGGAAGGGAGGTTTCATGCGCGGATGACCGCGCAGTCCTTCGAGTGAGCTCAGCAGCGCGGTCTCTTCACCACAGATGTACGCGCCGGCGCCTGTGTGCGTGTAGACCTCGCAGGAGAAGTTTGTGCCGAGGATGTTGTTGCCGACCAATCCGGCAGCGCGAGCTTCTTCTATCGCGACGTCCATGATGTCGATCAGGTATTTGTATTCGCCGCGCGTGTAGATGTAAGTCGTCTTCGAGCCCAGCGCGTAGGCGGCGATCAACATGCCTTCGATCAGCATGTGCGGATCGCGTTCCATCAGGTATCGATCTTTGAACGTGCCCGGCTCGGATTCGTCAGCATTGCAGACGACGTACTTCGGTTTCGGTGAATCTTTCGGGACGAAGCTCCACTTCATTCCGGTCGGAAAACCCGCGCCGCCACGCCCGCGCAACGCCGACTTCTTCACCTCGTTGGTTACGTCGTCAGGCGACATGCCGTTGAGCACTTTCTTGATCGCCTCATAACCACCGTTGCGACTATACACGTCGAGCGAGCGCGAGTTCTCGAGATGAACTCGTCGTAGCTGTAGTGGTTCACATCCGATTGCTTCGATACGCATATGTTTACGGCAGCGCGTCCAGTACCTGGTCCACCTTCTCCGGCGTCAGGTCTTCGTGATAGTCGAAATTGATCTGAAGCATCGGCGCGGTTCCGCAGGAGCCGAGACATTCAACTTCACTCAACGTGAAACGGCCGTCAGCGGTCGTTTCGCCAGGCTTGATGCCGAGTTTTTGTATGCAGTGTTCGGTGATCTTTCCCGCGCCCCGAATCTTGCACGACAAGGTGCGACAGACCTGTATGTGATACTTGCCGATCGGCTGGGTGTGGAGCATCGAGTAGAATGTCGCCACTTCCCAGATATCAGTGACACGCAACTTCAATCGATTGGCAAGATAGAGCACGCCCGGCGGATCGAGATAGCCACGCTCGCGCTGCACAATAAACATCAACGGCAAAATCGCCGAACGCATCACCGGATACTTTGCAAGGTGACGATCGATCTCCGCTTCCACGTCCGGTGAAAACGTCGCGGGCTCCACCCCGAGATCAACCGGCTGCGACAGAGGTTGAATGTTTACGATCTGTGTACTCATTAAGTCTTTGGCCTTTGGTCTTGGGTCTTTGATCTTGGGGGCGTGCCGAAACCAAAGACCAAAGACCAAAATCCAAAGACCTATCGATCGATTTCCCCTAACACGACATCCAATGACCCGATAATCGCCACGATATCCGCGACCATCTCACCTTCAGACATCACCGGCAGCGCCGAGAGGTTCACAAAACTCGGACCGCGGAAATGAACGCGGTTTGGTTTTGGTCCACCATCAGACCTCATGTAAACACCGAGCTCACCTTTCGAAGCCTCAATCGGGTGATAAACCTCGCCCGCCGGCACGTCAAAACCCTCGGCAACGATCAGGAAGTGATGGATCAACGCGTCCATGTGGCTCTTCATCGCTTCACGATCCGGCAGCACTACTTTCGGAGCGTCTGCTTTAACTGATCCAGGCTGCAAACGCGAGAGCGCCTGCGTCGCGATCTTGTGCGACTCCCTCATCTCGCGCATACGCACCATGTAGCGCGCCCAAACGTCGCCATCAGTTTCAACCGGCACTTCAAAATCGTAATTCTCGTAACTGCTGTACGGATTAGCGCGACGGATGTCGAGATTCACGCCGCTACCACGCAAGCACGGCCCGGAAAGTCCCCAATCGATGGCATCTTCAGCTGAGATCTGTCCGATGCCCTGCGTGCGCCGTTGAAAGATCCTGTTGCCGGTCAGTAGTTTGTGAAACTCGTCGACGGCGCCGGGAAAGTTGTCGAGAAACTGTTTACAGCGACTTTCAAAACCGGCCGGCAAGTCCATCATCAAACCGCCGATGCGGAAGTAAGACGGCGTCAGTCGTCCACCTGAAGCGGCCTCGATCAGGTTCATAATCTTTTCGCGCTCACGGAAGCAGTAGAAGAAGACCGTCATCGCTCCGATGTCGAGTGCGTGAGTCCCGAGCCAGACGAGATGCGAGGCGATGCGTTGAAGCTCACACATCAGCACGCGAATCGTTTGCGCGCGCACCGGAATCTCGAGACCAAGCAGTTTCTCGGCAGCCATCACGTATGCGAGGTTGTTGCCGAGCGGATTGAGATAATCCATCCGGTCGGTGATCACGATCCCCTGCTGATACTTCTTGTACTCAAACAGCTTCTCCATCCCCGTGTGGAGATAGCCGATATCAGGAGTCGCTTTGACCACCATCTCACCGTCCAGCACGAGCTCCAGACGCAGCACACCGTGCGTCGAAGGGTGTTGCGGACCCATCGAGATCGTCATCTGTGTATCGAGCGGCCGATCGACGATTTCAAACTGTGGCGGTATGGTTGCTGAGCTCATGTTTTTGGTCTTAAGTTTTTGGTCTTTGGTCTTGGGTTTCGTATTGGTCCCCTAAGACCAAAAACCCAAG
>JAICQI010000390.1 GCA_025937955.1 Pyrinomonadaceae bacterium | reverse complement strand
CGAGCACTGGCAGACGCCCTGGCTGGCCGGATTACGCTTTCCCCCGAAGCGCACGATGATTTTGAGCTACATCTTCAACGCCAGGTCAGTAAATTAAGGGAAGAACTGAATTATCTGTATAACCAAATGCACCGTTCCATTCGAGGCACGGTCCAGACTCACGAAACCAACTCAGCACTGGAACGCGAGCTTCTCGAACGGGAACGAAAGCTGCTGGAGATAACGCGCCAACTTCAGCATCGTGTGGCGAAAGATAAGGAAGCGAGCGAAGAAAACGATTACTTTTCGATCGCGCAGCTTCAGGCCGCACTCGGCTCCGATCGCGCGCTGGTTGAGTACACGACAATCGACGAGAAACTGATGGCATTTGTAGTTACCGATCAGAGTATAAAAGTCGTGCGTGACCTGGGAACTGAAGCTGAAGTGGTATCGGAAATCGAGCGCTGCCGTTTTCAACTCGACACCCTTCGTTTTGGATCGACACGAGTTCGAGATCACCTGCCCGCGCTCACGGAGCGCACGCAAAAGCACTTACGCGCTCTCTACGATCGACTGCTGCGAACGATCGAACAAGAGATCGGTGAGCGCCAACTCGTAATCGTGCCGCATCGAGAACTTCACTACTTACCGTTTCAGGCATTGCACGATGGAGAGAGTTATCTGATCGAGCGAAGAGAAGTTACCTTCGCACCCAGCGCGGTCGTGTTGCAGGAATGTCTCGACCGTCCAAAACGTAGCTTTCAGAATGCCTTGCTGTTGGGAGTTGCTGACGAAGACATCCCGAGGGTGCACGAGGAGCTCCACGCTCTCGACCACGTATTCGCGGACGTGAAGCGGTTTTCTGATGAAGCCGCAACTGCTGAGGCGTTGCGAGAGAATTCGCCCAACGTAGATGTGCTTCATCTTGCTTGTCACGCCCAGTTTCGCTCTGACAATCCATTGTTTTCTTCGCTCCGGTTGGGCGATGGCTGGTTCACCGCGCGGGATGCTTATGGATTGAAGATGAACTGCGGACTGGTGACGCTGAGCGCGTGTGAGACTGGCATGAACACCGTCGCACCCGGGGACGAGCTAATGGGTCTCGCGCGAGGATTTCTTTCGGCTGGCTCTCCTACAGTCGTGTTAAGTCTTTGGACTATCGACGATCAGGCGACGGCCGAGTTGATGGTGACGTTTTATGAGGAACTTGCCAGGACAAAGTCACCGGCCACGGCGCTACGAAGCGCACAAGTGAAGCTGCTCCAGCAAAGGCCGCACCCGTTCTTCTGGTCACCGTTCGTTCTGGTCGGACGCTGGTGATTAGCGAGGTCCCCCGCCAAAGAATTTCAAGCCACAAATGTATTTTCTAATACTCTCCATGCTCTGTTGATTTCAAGCCCCCGTTAGCGACAACCCCCCAACCCGACATTGGTTTTCCACTGATCATTGCCTCGAACGTACTCAGGGAGGAGTTTGTCAATGGTTTGTCCAAATTCGCGAACAATCATTTCAGTCGCACTATTTTCAATCGCAATTCTGCTTTTTCAAGTTACAGCATCTGCTCAATCCGCAAGTTTCACCCGGACCGACTATCCAACACTCGGAAACAACCACATCGCCGCTGACTTGAACGGCGACGGCATAGCGGATCTTGCCGGCACCGGCAACAACGCAGCGTCAGTGATGTTGGGCAACGGGGACGGAACGTTTCGCCCAAAAATCAATTACCCTGTGGGTGGCCAGGCACAGGATCTCGCTGCCGGCGATTTTAACGGAGACGGCAGAATCGACCTCGTGGTATCGCTGAGCGATATTGTATCCAGTCTGTCTCTGCTCACAGGCAACGGCGATGGAACCTTCAACGCGCCTGTAAACTTTCCAAATACTGGCGCGCAGGAAGATTCGCCCGCAGTCGTAGCGACCGATCTCGATAACGACGGCCGCCTCGACGTGGTGTTGGCGCATGCGATTGGCTGTTTTGTCAGTCCCTGCGTTCCGGCGCGAACCATCACCGTAATGCTTGGGTTTGGTGACGGCACCTTTCAACTTCCTTTTGATATCGATGTGGGAACCGGAATGTCGCGCATCGTTGTGGGCGACTTCAACCGTGATGGGATCAAGGACCTGGCAATCGCGGGCGACAACTCACAAGTCTACACATTGCTGGGCGTGGGGAATGGAACGTTCCTGAAACAGCCTACGATCACGCTCACGGCCGATACGCTTTTTGTCGATGGTACGGACATAGACATCGCCGATCTTAATGGCGACACGATCCAGGACCTGGTCGTGGCAATACCAACCAACGGAAGCAGGACCGCGATTCTCCTGGGCAATGGCGATGGGACGTTCCAACCAGCCCAAATCCTGACCGAACCTCGCTTGCGTGTGCCGCAGTATCAGGTGATCGGCGATTTCAACCGCGACGGTTTTCAGGATCTTGCGCTCGCTCTCGCAAACGGCACCGAAGGTTTGTTTGAAATACGAAATGGAAACGGGGACGGCACTTTCGATCCGCCCGTTTTATATGCAGCGCCACCTCCGCTCTCGAGCGTAGGCGGCGGCACACTCGTCACCGGTGACTTCAATCGCGACGGCAGGCCCGACATTGCCTTGCCGATCATTGGTGCGAATCCGGGATTGGCGGGACTGGTAAATTCAACCGGATCTGTTGTTGTGGCTCCCGCTTACGGTAACGTTACCGCTACGCCTTCCACTGTCGTGGGAGGAAATTCTTCGCAGATAACGATCAGTCTGGTCGCTGGATCCGTCGCGCCTTCAAATGGCTTTTCGTTCTCAGTCTCCAGCTCCAATTCGACGGTGCTGCAGGTTCCTTCGAACGTATTCATGCCTGGTGGAAGTTCGAGCGTGAGATTTACTGCGACCACGCGGAACGTAACTTCAACTCAAACCATCAATATTCGAATTCGCAACAACCAACTCGGACGTCGTAATGTTTCCGTCACGGTTACTCCTGTTACGCCTACTCCGGCGCCGCTCTCGTTGTCGGCGCTAACCTTGTCGCCGACGACGGTGGTTGGGGGGAATTCGGCTCAAGGCACAGTTACCTTGAGCGCGGCTGCTCCCGCAGCGACTACCATTACTCTTGCCAGCAGCAATGCGGCTGCAACGGTTCCGGCCAGCGTAACCGTGGCTGCGGGCGCATCGTCGGCCAGTTTCACTGTTACTACGGGAACTGTTAATGCAACGATGAGTGCGATAATCAGTGGCGCTTTCAACGGGGTAACGCGCAGCAGCACGCTTACGATCAATCCGGTGACAGCGCCACCGCCTCCGAGCACCGATACCGTGAGAATCACTCGCGCCGAGTTCGAGAGCTCAAAGCGCGTCTTACGGGTGGAGGCAACAAGTACGAGCAGCAGCGCTACACTTCGAGTGTTCGTCACTTCGACCGGACAACTACTTGGCACCCTCTCGAATAATGGTGGCGGGCAGTACCGAGCTGAACTGAGCGTGTCGACGAATCCGCAGAACATCACGGTGCGGAGTAGTCTGGGAGGTGTAGCAACCGCATCCGTTGTAGCGAAGTAATAGTCTGCGATGCAGTCGCAAATTTGTTGTGCCCGGAACCTGCGAAGCAGGTGGCAGCATAAAGCCTGGGGCGTAAGCCCCAGGTTTCAATTCAAAAAAGGCGACCGAGCCCGCGAAGCGGGCGGCAGCGCTGTCGCTGCGCTTCGCGAGCTCCGGCTCATAATTTTTACTGGTTCCTGGGGCTAACGCCCCAGGCTTTATGCTGCCACCTGCTTCGCAGGTTCAGCGCCCACAACCCTGCAAACGTCTGCGTCGCAGGCTAAACAGCACTTTCTGAGATTGGCGACGTCTGCGTCGCAGGGGTAAACAGCATTTCGGAGATTGGCAACCGAAAAGATTTTAGGTATTTTATCTGTCGCTCCCCGGATTATTCCCCCGATGCGACGCTTTCTGTAAAGAGGACTCCCAGTGCGTCGAGCCCTAACCTATCTTGTTTTGTTGCTTCTCGCAGTCTACCTGCTGGTAGACCTGCAGAAGCAGACTGTCGCGACGGCGACTGAAGGTAGCGAAGACTTCGTCCCCGGTGAAGTTGTTGTACAACTCGCCAGTACCGGCGATCTGCCGTCGATCGCTTCCCGCTACTCACTCGATCCAACTCCGCTCGGTCAGTTCGGCACCAGACCAATCTTCAGATTGCGAATGACCGACAACGCTTCCGTCGAAGATCGCGTGGACGCGTTGTCAAATGATTCCCGCGTAATTTTTGTCGAACCGAATTTCATTGCGAGACCGCCAGTTGGCGGTGGCAATACGTGGAGCGTCGGCAATACGTGGAGCGTCGGGAACACCTGGAGTGTTGGTGGCGACTACGGAACGTACGTCTCACAATGGGCGCCACAAACAATTCATCTGGAACGGGCACATCAGGTTAATCGAGGCTTCGGACCAAATGGTCCAATCAAAATCGCGGTTCTGGACACCGGCGTCGACAAAACCCATCCTGCACTTAGCGGACACTTACTGCCAGGCTGGGATTTTGTCGACAACGATAACGATCCAAGCGAAGTAGGTGACCAGGCGACAGGACCATACGGACACGGCACACACGTAGCTGGCTTAATCGCATTGGTTGCGCCCGAGGCCAAAATCATCCCGATCCGGATACTGGACAAACACGGGATGGGAAACATGTGGGTATTGGCGGAGGCTCTGGCCTATGCCGTTAATCCCGATGGTGATCCGGGGACAGCAGATGGCGCCGATATAATCAATCTGAGTTTGTCCACTCTCAGACAAACGAAATTGATTAGTGCTTTGCTGACAAAGGCCTGTGGTGGTGATTCGAGCCTGGACTTTCCTATATCAGGAAACCCGTATCTCGTGGTCGTGGCGGCTGCCGGGAACGGCGGCGACAGCACCAACCAATACCCGGCGGCTGAAAATGTGGACGGGTTGATTGCGGTTGCAGCTTCTACTGTTAACGACAGTCTGGCTTCTTTTTCAAGCCGCGCGTCATGGATTGAAGTGGCGGCCCCTGGTGAGGCTATTCTAAGCACGGTGCCGAACAGCCAATATGGCACGTGGAGCGGCACATCAATGGCGGCGCCAATCGTTGCCGGCGAAGCGGCGCTCGTCCGCGCAACTTATCCATACTTATCAAACAAGGACCTCGTTCGCCACGTCACGCGCATGTCAGTCAGAATTGATGGAGACGTTCAATATCGCATCGACGCCGGCATCGCGCTGACGACCACTCCTGAAAATTATTCGGCGCCAAGCCCGACGCCGACTCCAACCCCTGCTCCATCGCCGACTCCCACCCCTGCTCCATCGCCGACTCCAACTCCGTCACCAAACAAAACTAAAAAAGGTGGCCGGCCCTGAGTATTTTTCACACCCTGCACTGCACTGTATGTCTGTTTAAGAAGATCTCATAAGTCCAGGCAAATGCCTGGAGCTCACATGCCCAGATCCAGAGAGATTTGTAGATTCCCCCAGCCCAATCTCTCCATCGCTCAATGCGGAGTGCGTAAATAACTATCTCTGCGTTCGACTAACGTTCACGACAGTTGAGGTCTGCGACGCGCGTGTGCCCGTCCACGTACCCTCAATGCCCTTAAATCGACACGGATACCGGTTTGGCTGCAATGCCCGATGCCAAACCTCCAGAGGAGAACTTCTACCATGGCATACATCTCGAAACGAAACAGAAGGAAAGAAAAGGACAAGCAGACAGCTGCGGATAATCGTCGCGAGCTGATTGCAGCCGGTTTCAAACGCCGCGATCTGCTCAAGATGGGACTGCTTACCAGTGCAGGTCTGCTGATCCCGAAAAAAGGTCTGAGCGCCCGCCCACTGAATTCTATGGGTGCTTTCGATGACGACGAACCAAACAGTCCTCCAACCACGCCCTTTCAGGAACTGATGCCGAGACTTCCCGTGCTGGCGCCTGTGGCTTCGCTAACTCCGGCGCCAACAATCGCACCGAACACGGCAGCCGGCGAAGCTCGAACAGTCGCACACCAGGCATTCGCGCAGT
>JAICQI010000981.1 GCA_025937955.1 Pyrinomonadaceae bacterium | reverse complement strand
TTATCTGAAGATGAATCCTGTTCGAAACGGATCGTTAGGGTCGAAGTAGAACTCGTTGCGACCCGTGATTGATGCGGTGCCGCTGACTTCGGGTACGACTGCGTCGTAAAGACCGAACCTCGTGGCTTCCACAACCTTCACTGACATTGTGCTGCCCAGAATACTCTCGATTGTTATCCGTTCATTTAGCTCCAGCTCGCCGGCGGCGAAGTGCAGGGCTGCGCGTGCGCTCACGCCGCTGCCGGTTGACGATCGGTCAAGCTCGCCTTCAGCGAAGATACACGCGTTGCGGCTGTGGTGTGTGGGATCGTTGGGTGCACCCGTGAATATCGTGCCATAGAGAAAGCTCAAGTCGTCTTCTAATGGATGCGTGATAGGGAACTGAGACATCACTGCGTGTTTAATCAGTCGGCCGTATGCAATTAGCTGATTTGCGTGATCTTGTTCGAGTTGCAACCCGAGTTCCTGCGCGCTGACAAAGGCGTAAAAAGCGCCGCCATAAGCAACGTCGAAGCTCACCGAGCCGATTCCCGGCGCGTCAACGCGCTGGTCGCGCAGGTAAACAAAAGAAGGAACGTTCCGAAAGGAGGTTTCTGCAACTTGTCCGTCTACGACAGAAGCCCTTGCCAGGATGCGCCCAGCCGGGACGTTAAAAGTGATTTCGTCCTTCTCGACGAGCCGTGTCTCGACCACGAGTTTTGTCAGCGCGATGATCGCGTGTCCGCACATCGTGCTGTAGCCTTCGTTGTGCAGGAAGAAGACATCAAAATCTGCATCAACCGCGGGCGTGATCACGGCTCCGTACATATCCGCGTGGCCACGCGGCTCCCACATCAGGCCAGTACGCCAGTAGTCATAGTGCTCCCGAAAGTAACGTCTCTTCTCGAGCACCGTCCGACCTTCGATCGGCGGTAAACCATCTACGATGACGCGCAGCGGCTCACCACCAGTATGCATATCAATGGTAGTAATCCGCGTCCATCCTTCAGGCGGGCGCCAGTCGGTGAGTTTGGTCAAATCTGTGTCATCCGTGTTCATCTGTGGCTGATATAATTAGCCCGTTATCATGCCAAACATCAAACCACTTCGAAAACTCGTCACGAAGGCGCGGGAGGTTCGGGACCATCACCGGGAGCGTCATACGCCGAGTGGATTTGCGTTCGCTCTTGCGGATGGTATCGATTATTTCGATCAGGAACATTGGAACAAGGTGACGTCTCACGACTCGCTTTTTCTGTCGCCACGCTACTTGCGCGTGCTTGAAGAGGCGGGACCTGAGAATCTAAGACAGTGTTATGCCCTCATCTTTAAAGAGAAAGAACCGGTTGCCGCAGTCGCCGCTCAGAGCGTCAACGTTTCAGTGGCACGCTTGCGGAAGAAGGCATCATCAAATGGCCGGCTCGACGGGCTCGAAGAAAAGATGCTCGTCTGCGGCAACCTGCTTTCCTGGGGCATGCACGGCATCGCGTTCGCGCCAAACGTGGACCACGCACCGCTTTGGCCCGCAGTTGCAGAAGCGATCTACCGTCTGCGCCGCGTCGATAAGCTGTT
>JAICQI010000683.1 GCA_025937955.1 Pyrinomonadaceae bacterium | reverse complement strand
TGAAACGCCTTGCGCATGAAATCGCCGTTGCCGGTCACGTGACCCTGGATGTAATTCTCGAGCGGCACGCGAGCGCCGGCTGTGTCTGCCTGCGCAGCCGAGTCAATCGAGATTTTGGAGAATCCAAGAACAAGTACAACTACCGCAAATGCTAATGCGATCAATTTCATAGAAAACTCCCGTGCGTTATGGTAACGCTGTAAATCCCTTCAATGGGTTGCTGTAGAACGCTTCTGTCTGCCAGGCCGTCTTGTTCCACATACCGTCCTGGTCGCCGATGATTTGTACTGGAACAATGACGCGATCGCTGCCGAGTTGGTTGTTCGTCGCGATGCCGTTGTCGAATTTTCCGCCAGGCTGAACGGTAAACTTGATCGATCTCGCCAGCTTGTTGTTCCGAAGCAGCTTGAACTCGTATTCGCCGGGATTGGCTGCGAGCGTGAATATGTCGGTGGTTGTGGAGTCGTTTGTCGTGTTGCTACCTTTGATGTTGTAGAAGTCGCATTCGACGCGCGCCCATTTTGCTTTCTGCGGTATGGACTCTTCGACGTAATGCGTCGTGTTAATTTCGACTTCCGCGTCGCAACCCGCTTTGCCCACCTCCGTGCCATCGAGAAACTTCTTGCCGACTTCCTTGCCCTGGTAGAACAGGTGGGGATCAAAGCGACCTGGTTCGCCGCGCACCCAGAAAGCCACGTGAAAATCCGGGAATTTCCAACCAAAGATGTCGCTGGGCGTCAGGTAAACGTAGCCGATGGGAAGGTTCCAATCGTGGTCTACCCAGTAGACGAACTTTTGCGCGGCCTTTGGTCCAACTTCGTTCGACTTGGCCTTTGCCACTTTCATTTTTCCGCTGAAGAGTGTTGAGTCCGTGCCCTGAAGCTCGTTGCGCATCTTGATCGTAAAGCTCACCGGGCCCGTGTAAAGGCTGCCTTTGTCTTCGGGAATCTGCCGGCCGCCGCACTCGGTCTTCCACCAGTAACCTTTTTCAATGTTGTTCGTTTCGCAATCGAACTTCACCCAGGGACCGGTGGGCAGGTTGTATTCAACGTAAAGCTGGCTGCCGCTCGCAATTGGTCCATTGACGCGAAACTTCATTTCGGGCACCCAACTCCACACATCGTAGTTGCCTTTGTAAACATTGAATGTGAACGCTCTGATCTGGATCGAATCTTTCGCGATGGTTGGCTGGTCCTGCGTATTCGCGGTGTTAGCGATCGGAGCCAACAAGAACGCAAACATCAAGGCACAAGTAAGCCGCAGCAGATTTTTCATGGGGAACCTCCTGATTGTTCTTACGGATCTCTGGGCAAAGCGACGGAGAGTTTACTACGCTTTAGCCACAGATTACACGAATGAGCACGGATCAGATCCGTGTCCCATCTGTATAAATCCAGCTCAAATAACTAAAATTTTGTGCCTTTTTATGCTTTTTGTGGCAATCTTTTCGGGATGATCAGAAAGCCCCCAACTCAGGAAGCTTTCGACAAACTGTTAGAGTGGCTTGATCCCGATCGAGAACGGGCCGCGGAAAAGTATCAGAAGATCCATACAAGATTGATCGGGATTTTTTCCAACCACGGCTGCGCCGATCCAGAGAAGCTCGCCGACGAAACCATTGACCGGGTCATCGCAAAGATGGATTCACTCGCAGTGGACTACGAAGGCGAACCAACTCGTTACTTTTGCGGCGTGGCCCGCAATATTCTCAAGGAGGATTTGAAGCGCCGGAACACTCACGAACCACTCGCCGAACATCAGCAGATCGAACCCCACGATGACCAAACGAAATATGACTGTCTCGACAAGTGTATGGCAGAATTGCCGGCGCCGAGCCAATCGGTCATTTTGGCTTATTACGCGAACCGAGGACTGGAGAAGATTCGGCGGCGCAAAAGGATTGCTGAAGAACTGGGTATTACCGTTACAGCGTTGAGGTTAAGAGTGTTTCAAATGCGGGTGCAGTTAAGAAAATGCCTGGAGGAATGCCTCGAGGAGGCCTCCGGTTGAAACCGTTCGAGAATTAAATTCATAGAGATAAAGGTCTCCCGACTAAAAGGGGTGAAGTGAATGGCTTTAAGTGAGCATGATCACGATGTAACAAGACGATATCTCTTGGGTCAGCTCACGGATGATGAGCAACAAAAGTTAGAAGAACGACTGCTAAGCGAAGATGACTTGTTCGAGGAAGTCGAGCTCACCAAAGACGAACTTGCGCAGGAGTACGCTAGCGGTGAACTAACCGGAAAAGAGCGCCAGTGGTTACAGGAAAATTTCCTGGCCTCACCAGAAGGCAAACAAAAGCATGAGTTCGCGAAGACCCTCGATCAATACGTCAGAAACCATCCCCCAAAAAGACTGAGCCTGATTGAGCGACTGCGAAGGCTCTGGAACACTCAACCACAGCTTATTAGCGCCCTTGCCACTGCGGCCGTCCTGGTAATCGCAGTTGGCATCTACTGGATACCAACATCCACTCCGCGAAGCATGGCCCAATTGACCGTAATAAACAGTCAAGGGACGCGTTCAACTGACCCCGGTTCTGGTCAACCGATTGTCAAATTAAAAGAAGACGTATTGCAACTCAAACTGATGCTCCCGCAAGCTGTATCAATCGGTTCGGCTTATCGCGTTGAACTGTCGGGTGATGACAATGTAACCAAAACATTCGACACTCGGGCTCAGGAGACTCAATCGATCACTGTGGAAATTCCCGCCGCTCAACTACCACGCGGCCAGTATGTGGCGATAGTCTCTACGATCGATGCCAACGGCAACGCACACCGGACCTCTGGTCATTACCCCTTCCGAGTTGAATAATCATCCCGCAGTTCGCGTTCGCGGACTTCGACGACGGTAATACCAAAGAGCAATTCCAAGCAGCACAAGCAAAGCACCGGCCGAGAACACCATCACGTAATTTCGATAGCTTTGCTTAGGCGCGACTACTTGCCGGTAGTCTCCCTGCAATGTAAATCCGGCCCAGTAGTAGGGCGCGCTCCAGATTGGGTGCTGACGAAAACTGTTCTGAGCTTCACGCAATGCGGTCGCCGGCGTCATCCCTTCTTCCAACATGTTCTTGTAAAAACGTTTCATTAGCTCGGCCGTCGCTTCGTCGTCTACCTTCCAGAGACTCGCTACCACGCTTGAAGCTCCCGCATACATAAATCCACGAGTTAGTCCGATTAGGCCTTCACCGCGCACGTCCTTGCCCAAGCCTGTCTGACAAGCGCTGAGAACGACGACCGAAACCGGAGCACGAAGCTGATAAACATCACGCAGACTGACAAATCCATTTTGAGCTTTGCCGTCACGGGTGATGGTGGAAAGGACGAGTCCGGAGTTTTCAGGTCGTTCGGCATCGAGAAAGCCATGCGTTGCGAAGTGTAGGATCCAATACTGAGTCAGGTCGGTCTCGAGCAGTTTGTCACGAGAAGCATCAAAGTCGACGGCGATCATCGATTGCCCGTCGCCGACGACGTCGCGAAGATTTGCGAGTTCACGTCCCGAAAAGAAAAGCGGCTGAATACGAGAAGGCTCGAAAGCATCTCCATTGACCTCTATATCGCGGACTGCTTGTCGCCAACGATCGTGGTCGATGCTTTGCAAAGATGCAACGTCAACATTGCCATTGTTGGACTTCACCGAATAATTCGATTGAAAGACAGGAGAACCAAATGCAGCGAGCACTTTCCT
>JAICQI010000257.1 GCA_025937955.1 Pyrinomonadaceae bacterium | reverse complement strand
GTCCGCAGGATCGAATCGAGCTGTCGGCTCTCAAGTCGCAGTTCAACGAGCTGATGGTGAAGCCGATCAGTGAAGGCGGTTACGGCAAAACTGAAGACGATCTTTGGACCCGCTATCACGTCAAGATTGGCGCCGACAGGCAACGCGTCGTCGCGGGCGGTGGCGAACAACGATCGGAGAGCGTTCCGATTTCCGCAGTCGATACACAGACGCACGCCAACACCAGCGCCTGGACCGAAACAGAAATGGTCAACAACCGTCCGACGCCCGACATCGTCGCCGAGATTCCTGAAGATGAGTTTCCGACTGGCGACGAACTGGTGGGCCATGGCGATGTTCTGATCGCTGCGATCACGTCGTGTACGAACACTTCGAACCCGAGTGTGATGCTGGCCGCAGGGTTGCTCGCCAAGAAAGCCGTTGAAAAAGGACTGACCGTCAGTCCGAAAGTGAAGAACTCGCTCGCGCCGGGCTCGAGAGTAGTGACCGCTTATCTCGAACGAACCGGCCTCCAGAATTACCTGAATGAGTTGGGCTTCAACCTGGTCGGCTATGGCTGCACGACGTGCATCGGAAACTCCGGTCCACTCGATCCCGCCATCGAACAGATCGTAAACGAGCGTGACGTGATCGGCGCCTCCGTTCTTTCAGGTAATCGAAACTTCGAAGCACGCGTACACCAGAGCATTAAAGCGAATTTCCTGATGAGCCCGCCGCTCGTGGTTGCGTTCGCACTCGCCGGAAGAGTTGATCTCGACTTGTCGTCGGATCCAATCGGCACCGGCACAGATGGCGAAGACGTTTACCTGCGCGACATTTGGCCCAGCATGGAAGAGATTAACTCCATGATGCACGCCGCTTTTGATCCGGAAACGTATCGAACACTCTACGGCAGCTTCGCCGAAAAAAATCCGCTATGGAACGAGATTCCGAGTAGTTCCGGTAACGTTTACCAGTGGGAGTCAGAGTCGACTTACATTCGCGAACCTCCTTATTTCGACGATTTCCACAGCACGTTGCTGCCGTTGTCGGACGTGAAGGGTGCCAGACCACTGGCGATCTTCGGTGATTCAGTCACGACCGATCACATCAGTCCCGCGGGCGCGATCAAGCCTTCGTCACCCGCAGGCCTTTACTTGCAAGAGCGCGGCGTTGATATTAAAGACTTCAACAGTTACGGCGCGCGGCGTGGCAATCACGAAATCATGGTACGTGGCACCTTCGCAAACGTCCGGATCAAGAATCTGATGGTGCCGGGAGTTGAAGGCGGCGTCACGATTTATCAGCCGGACGGTGAACGCATGAGCATCTACGATGCCGCGATGCGTTACCAGTCTGAAAACGTGCCGCTGGTGATCGTCGCCGGTCAGGAATACGGCACGGGCAGCTCGCGCGATTGGGCCGCGAAAGGGACCAGTCTGCTCGGTGTGAAAGCCGTCATCGCGCAGAGTTTTGAACGCATTCATCGCAGCAATCTGGTGGGCATGGGCGTGCTGCCTTGCCAGTTCCAGGAGGACACCAGCGCTGCTTCGTTACGACTCGACGGCAGCGAGCGATTTGACCTGCTCGGGATCGAAGCCGGCATCGAGCCGCGACAGGACGTGACGTTGGTGATTCATCGCCAGAGCGGTGCGATCGAGGAGATCCCGATCACGCTCAGGATCGATACGCCGATCGAGGTCGATTACTACAAGCACGGCGGAATTCTTCCGTACGTGCTGCGCCAATTACTTTTAGGTACAACTGAGTTCTAGCAATAAGGAGAAATATGTCATCAGCTTCAGCAGCTCCGCAAAAATATCAGCTCTTCATTGATGGGCAATTTGTTGACTCGGAATCCGGAAAGACCTTCAAAACGCCGAACCCTGCGACGGGTGACACACTCGCCGAAGTGGCAGAGGCCGACAAGGCTGACATCGACAAAGCAGTCGGGGCAGCCCGGCGGGCGTTCGAAGGAAAATGGTCCAAGCTCAGCGCGCGCGATCGCGGCAGACTGCTTTACAAACTCTCGCAGTTGATCGAGCAACACTCCGCTGACCTCGCCGCTTTGGAAACTGCCGACAATGGAAAGCCGATCAAAGAGTCGCTCTACGTCGACTTGCCGCAAGTGGTCGAGAACTTCGAGTACTTCGCCGGTTGGGCCACGAAGATCGAGGGCGAAACGATTCCCGTGCCCGGCAAGATGTTTAACTACACCTTGCGGGAGCCGATCGGCGTCTGTGGTCAGATCATTCCGTGGAACTTTCCTTTGTTGATGGCGGCATGGAAGCTTGCTCCCGCACTGGCGGCAGGTAATACAGTGGTTCTCAAACCAGCAGAGCAGACTCCCGTCGGTGCGATGGAGCTCGCGAAGTTGATCCAGGAAGCAGGGTTTCCTGAAGGCGTCGTGAATATCGTTCCCGGCTACGGTGAAACTGCGGGCGCCGCACTCGCCAGTCATCCGGGAATCGACAAGATCGCTTTTACTGGCTCAACTGAAGTCGGCAAATTGATCGCGAAGTCTGCGGCTGACAACCTGACGAAGGTATCGCTCGAACTCGGTGGCAAGGCCCCGAACATCGTCTTTGCTGATTCCGATATCGAACAGGCGGTCGCGGGCGCGATGATGGGAATCTTCTACAACCAGGGCCAGGTCTGTTGTGCCGGTTCGCGACTCTTTGTCGAAGAGTCAGTCAAAGATGAATTTCTTGGCAAGCTGTCAGACAAAGCCGGAAAGATCGCGGTCGGCGATCCCATGAACAAGTCCACGCAGATGGGACCGCAGGTGTCGGAAGAGCAACTGAATCGAATCAAGGGTTACGTCGATATCGCGCGTGAAGAAGGAGCCACAGTAGTGGCGGGCGGCGCTACTCCGCAGCTCGAAGGCGCTTTCCAGAAAGGGTACTTCTTTAGTCCCACGATCTTTGCCGAAGTTAAGAACAGCATGCGCGTGGCTCAGGAAGAGATCTTTGGGCCAGTCGTTTCAGTCATCAGCTTCAAAGACGAAGACGATCTGATTAAACAGGCCAACGACACGATCTACGGACTGTCAGCGGGGATTTGGACGAAGGACATCACGCGCGCGCATCGTTTCGCGAAAGAGATCAAGGCGGGTGTTATTTGGATCAATACTTACAACATGTTCAATGCAGCGTCTCCCTTTGGTGGTTATAAACAGTCGGGCTACGGCCGCGAGATGGGCCGGCACGCGCTGGACCTTTACACGCAGGTTAAGAGCGTCTGGGTTGATCTCTCCGGCCGCCCGATTGGCTGGTTCGGCAAGTAGCCACGGATTACACGGATGTGGGACAGATTTGCTATCATCATGGCCTCTCCCGAGATGACTAAACATTAAAGGAGATGCCAATGCTAGCATTGAAAAAGGCCGCAGTTTTCCTCGTTTTGTTAAGCGGAACACTGCTACTCACCGCCTGTCCCAGCCAGACAAACATCGCAAAAATAAACTCCGATCCGGATCGCTACCGCGGGAAAGAAGTCGGCATCGCGGGCCGCGTTACCGATAGTTACGGCGTGATGGGCACCGGCGCTTACGAAATCGACGACGGCACCGGAAAAATTTGGGTGGCCACCAAACGCGGGGTCCCGTCACGCGGTTCACGGGTGGGCGCGAAGGGTTACATACACAGCGGCTTTAGCTTTGCCGGCCGCAACTTTGGAACGGTGCTGGAAGAAACCGATCGCCGCTCCAGGTAAATCCGTCAAACAATCCGTGTAATCCGTGGCTAAAAACACCGAGCGCGAGATCGTTCAGCAAATTGATCGGGCTTTTGCCAATCTGATCGCAAGTCTGAAAGATCTCGCCTCGTCGGTTCCACCGGATCTGCTTCTCCGCAGCGCTGCTGTTATCGAACAGATGTGCGGCGGTCTCACTGCCAATCTCTGGGACGACCCGTTCGAGTGGACACTGCCGGAGACGCTTTCAAGCACAGATCGCATCGTCGAGTACTTGTCTGAAGTCGATCTCGCAAGGCAACGGGCGTTCAATTCGATCCGCGACGACAGTGCGTTAACCAAGTACATTTCCGCTCCCGCAGGCGAGCAACTGCTTGTTAATCTTCTGCTCGAGACACTCGTTAAAGCCAGTGATTACCGTGGCCGGGCGGTGGCGAGTAGCAAATTGCTTTCCGGTGAGGGCACTTAAAGGTTTATTATCTAGTTCGACGTAACAGCCCGTTTGGTGAGGAACAATCCCCATGTTTTGTCCGCAGTGCGGTCAACAACAAGTTACCGGACATATCCGCTTCTGCTCCCGTTGCGGTTTCCCGATGGATGGCGTGATCCAGTTGCTGGGCAGCGGCGGAATCCTGCCTCTCTATCGCGATCCGGAGGAGCCGCCCCCGATCTCTCCGCGGCGAAAAGGCGTCAAGCAGGGTGGTATGCTGCTGCTCTCGGGCGCCGTGATTGTTCCGATACTCGCGATGTTTTCGAGTTTCACGAATGCCACGTTCCTCGAGATTCTTGCGGCGTTGGCGGCGATCATCTGTTTCATTGGCGGTCCGCTACGAATGTTGTTTGCGGCACTGTTTGAGGAAGCGGCGCCGAGACCATTCCGGCCTTATGGGCCACCCGCTCACATGCACGCGCCCCCGCAGTTTGCGTCGCCTGTGCAACGCCCTGCGTTGACGCCACCGCCACCGCGGCCGCAGGGTAGCTGGCGCCCGCGTCCAAACACGGCTGAGTTAGTAAATCCGCCCAGCGTGACTGAGAATACGACCCGCTTGCTGGATAAAGAAGATCGCACCGATCGATAGCTGTTCAGGTAATCTCTGCTTGCCGGTTTCGCTAGCCGAACAACTAACAGAACTAATTCGACGTGAAGGCGCCATCACTTTTCACGACTGGATGAAGGCGGCGCTCTACGATCCCGAGCACGGCTATTACCAGCGAACTGATCGCGAGCGTTGGGGCAGGGAAGGCGACTATCGCACAAGCCCCGAGCGCAGCCAGCTTTTCGCTTCCACTTTTGCACGTTGTTTCGCGCGGCTTTATGAAGAGCTCGGTCGACCCGCGCAATGGACCATAGTCGAGTGTGGAGTAGGTAATGGGAGCTTTGGGCGTGGGTTGCTGCAGACGCTGGCGGAGCAGTTTCCGGCGACCTTTGCGGCGACGAAGTATGTTGCTTGTGAAGTGAGTCAGGATGCGCTGCGACGTGTGAGGGAGCGGCTGGTTGAGTACGGCGAACGCGTTCAGTTTTCTGCCGATCTGATTCGGGTCGATACCGGGATTTATTTCTCAAACGAGTTGCTGGATGCGTTTCCTGTTCATCGCGTAGTGAGAAACGAGCAGGGATTGTCGGAACTCTACGTTGGTGTTGATTCGACCGGTGCGTTTGTTTGGACGACCGGACCGTTGTCGACACCGCGATTGGCTGAGTTTTGTGATGCGTATTCAGTCGAACTTGCTCAGGGACAGATCATCGAGATTAATCTGGGAATTGACGACTGGCTGGCACGGGTAGCGACGAAGCTCACAAACGGGTTCGTGATCACGGTCGACTATGGCTCCGAGACTTTTGAGCTTTACGATGCAGCCCGACGACCAAAAGGAACGTTGCGGGCGTTTTCACGACACAGTTTCGTTGACGATGTGCTGGTCCAACCGGGTGAGTATGACATCACCTCGAGCGTCAATTGGACACAGGTCAGGACAGTTGGCGAAAAGCTCGGATTAAAGGTCGTCGACTTTAAATCGCAGGACAAGTTTCTTTTGCAGGCCGGACTGCTCGAACAATTGGAACAGCAACTTAGCAGCGCTGCGACAGACGCTGAGAAGGCAAGTTTGACCACCGGCGCGCGCGAGATGATCTTGCCGGGCGGGATGGCGTCGAGTTTTCAGGTGTTGGTGCAGAGAAAGGACGTGTGAGATGTCGCGGGACTTTAAGTTGATTGACGTTTGTCACACCGTTGAGCATGGGATGATCACGTACAAAGGCCTGCCTGCGCCGGTGATCAGCGATTATCTCAGCCGTGAAGAGTCGCGCACGCGTTACGCGCCGCCCAATGAGTTTCACATCGGCAGGATCGAGATGGTGGCGAACACCGGCACCTATCTCGACACTCCTTTTCACAGGTATGAGCGCGGAAAGGATCTCGCGGCGCTCAATCTGTATTCAGTCGCGAATCTAGACGGGATCGTGGTGCGATGTACCGAACGCGTTATAGATGAGAACGCCTTCAATCAGATCGACGTGAAGGGCAAAGCAGTGCTGGTCCACACAGGTTGGGACAGGCACTGGCGCACGGAAGAGTACTCGAGCGGAAATCATCCGTATCTCACCGAGGCCGCGGCAACTTACCTTGCGAAACACGACGCCACTCTCGTTGGGATCGATTCATTTAACATCGACTCCACACACGATGGAAATCGTCCCGTGCACACGGTGCTCCTGGGTCATGACATTCCGGTCGTCGAGCATCTCTGCGGTCTCGGAAATCTGCCGGACAGTGGCTTCAAATTCTTTGCGGTGCCGGTGAAGGTTCGAAACTTCGGCACCTTCCCCGTGCGTGCATTTGGAATAGTTTAGCCGCGAATGACGCGGATAAAATCCGGATTTAATCTGCGTCATCTGCGGCTATTTCGGAGGTGGATATGTCGGTTCATAGGATTCTTTTGCTGGTGATTCTGACGGCATTCAGTAGTAGTGTGGCCGCTCGCCCATACTTCACCGAGCCCGCCCTTTCCCCCGATCGGAAAGAGATCGCTTTCGTTTCCGGCGGCGACATCTGGACCGTTCCCGCAACCGGCGGCGCCGCTTCGCTGCTCGTCTCCCACACCGCAAACGAAGCGCGCCCGCTTTATTCACCTGACGGCCGCCAGCTCGCCTTCATCTCGTCGCGAACCGGCAACGGCGACATCTATGTTCTGACATTCTCCACCGGCGATGTGAAACGTCTCACCTTCGACGATGGCTTCGATCAGCTCGACGGATGGTCGCGCGACGGTCGTTGGATCTACTTTTCCTCGACCAGTCGTGACATCGGTGGTCTCAACGATCTGTATCGCGTCAGCCCGAGCGGCGGCACGCCGATGATGGTTAGTGCCGACCGTTACACAAACGAGTTTTTCTGCGCACCTGCTCCTGACGGCAAAACGCTCGCATTCTCCGCGAGGGGAATCGCGTCAGGGCAGTGGTGGCGCAAAGGCCACAGCCACATCGACGAATCGGAGATCTGGCTGCTGCGATCGTTTGACGGTGGCGTGGGAACTTACGAAAGAGTGACTGCGCCCGGCGCCAAAGAGTTGTGGCCGATGTGGAGTGCTGATGGCCGCAGTCTGTTCTATGTGTCTGATCGATCGGGCGCACAGAATATCTGGACCACCACACCGGGTCGCTCAGACGCTCGCCGGCTCTCAAACTTCACGGATGGCCGCGTCTTGTGGCCCAGCATTTCATACGACGGCCGTGAGGTTGTTTTCGAGCACAACTTTGCGATCTGGAAACTCGACACTGAGAGCGGCAAAGCCGCGGAAGTCGCGATTACGCGTCGTGGAGCTTCGGCTGGTCCAGGCGTAGAACGCCAGCGTCTCACGGATCAGATCAGCGAGCTGCAGTTGTCGCCAGACGGCAAGAAAGTCGCTTTCATCGTGCGTGGCGAAGTATTCGCAGCTTCGGCAGCCGACGGTGGCGACGCAGCGCGCGTGTCCAACAGCTATGGCGAGGAGTACCAGCTCGCGTGGGCGCCGGACAGCCGTCGCCTGGTCTACGTGTCGGACCGTGATGCCGTGCCGCACTTGTTTCTCTACGACTTCACCAGCAACTCCGAGACGCAGT
>JAICQI010000446.1 GCA_025937955.1 Pyrinomonadaceae bacterium | reverse complement strand
TCAGGCCATGACACCGACGTCACATTACGAATGCTCGATCGAGCAAGCCGACGGAAAATTTCATTTTGAACGTCTCGAACCCAACCAACCTTACGGTGACGCGAACGATCTGTTTCATGGTGGCGGTAACACACGGTTCGGCGATGTTACTAATCCAGACAGTCGCTGGTGGGACGGTACATCATCCGGATTGAACATCACCAACATCAGCAACAACGGAACCATCATGACGTTCATCACTTAATCAAGTAGAACGCAGTCTGCCGGGGACGGAACCATTTCATACCGTCCCTGGTTAGATAAGCATCGTCTTCCATCATTATCGTCACTTTCTGACCGCCCCACTCCGGTACCGCAGTCGTCGTATTGAGCTCTATCGACGTGTAGGAGCCCTCGCGAAACGGTGGCTCCACCGGCGCGCCCGCCGTGGGACGACGGAAATCTACACTCGCGCCAAGCGCATGTCCCTGGTTGCCGACGGAGTGTGAATAAATCATCGCTTCAATGCCAACCTGCTTCATGTCGTTCATCGTGGCATCGTAAACTTCAAACCCTTTCGCGCCGGGTTTGATGTGAGCGAACAACGCATCCTGAAGCCGGTTCGTATTCGTCAACGCCTTCTTCAAACCTTCAGGCGCGTCTTTCTCACCTTCGCGCAACACGTAACCCATCTTCTGCCAGTCAGTGCTCAAGCCCAGGTAATTCAAGCCGCAATCGATGTGAATCACGTCGCCTCGCTGAATCACGTCTGACTCAGGGGCTACGCTGAGAAACTGCTGCGTCTTACCGGTCGCCTGGTTTTGTCGTTGAATGCGCAGGTCAGGTTGAAACCAAACACTCAAACCGGCGTTGTTGACTTGTTGCAGGAACCACCAGCGCACATCACCGACGGTAGTTTTGCCGGGCGTGATCACCTCGTTGGAAAACGCACGCAACGTCAGGATTTCGGTGAGTTCTACCGCCGTGCGATAGTGTTCCAACTCCTCCGGCAGGCGCGTGTCCATGTATTCGACGATCAGCGGCGCAGCGGAGACGAAACGCGAAGTGTAATCTGGTCCCAGAGTCTCCGATAAGTACTTGTAAGCATCGTGAGTGAGCCCGTTGGTCGCGCCACGGGTCCCGCCCATGTTGAGAGCAATGGTTTTTGGCTTTCGTTCTTCAACAATGCGACGCAAGGTTGCGGTGATGTCTCGGCCTGGCGGATTGAGCACCTCGAAGAACCGCTTCAGGGCTTCTTCGGGATAACGAACCAGCGCCAGTCGATCGAGTTTGTCTCCACCACGATCCGCGAAGATGAAGAAGTCGCGCCGGCCGTTATACGGGAGAGGCGGAGCGATATATTCCGTTACCGGATCGGCGTGAAACTCTTCATTTGTAACGATCCACATCTCAATCTTCTGTTGCCGCATCATCGGCAGGAGCATTGTGTCGAGACGTTTCCTCAGCCACGCTTCGCGCACCGCCTGTTGTTCGCGCACAGACAACAGTTTTGGCAGTGACTGGGCATTCTTCCGCACTTGCGCGAAGACCGCAGTCGATGAGGTAAGAATCAAAAATAAATAAATGAGAAGAAATTGATATTGCTTGAGAGTTCTCATTGTTCTCCTCGATTTCGGGAGGTTGTCAAACGTCGCATCGTTCACTTTGTTAGGGCGGCGACAAACTTAACCGACCGCGAGTATTTCCCATCCGTCAGGCTTCCGTCGTTTTCATCGATGCCACGCACGACGTCGTTCTCAACTTTATAGTCCTTGAGCTTGTTGCTGGTGCTTTCCTGATACTGGCCCGGATGAAAGCGAACCCACATGCTGTTTTCGTCAAGTACGTATTCGAGACCACGGAGCTTCTCCCCTTCCAGCATCGGTGTTGACTTGATCTCTTCTGCGACGGCATCGGGCGGAATCGGCTTTTCTGTCAGTAGCACGATCAACGATTCAGTGCCGAAGCGAACTGCACGACCAGCATAGGCATATTTCAACTCTACTACTTCGCCCTTGGCGGTATAACTTCCACTTGCCTGTCCTGGTTGCAAGCTGCCCGCCTCGACCGGGACGCTTGAGGGTGGTGTTGTAGCTGGCCTGGCAGGCGACGGCTCGTTGTTGGTTTGAGCAGTTTGATTAGTGTTGCCGGCTGGCGACGTTTTATTAAACGAACATGCGGGCAAGGTTATAGCGAACAGAACAAAGCAGACGAGTAGACGGTTCATTCTTTGAACTCCTCGGGAACAAGGTTATAGAATCAGGTGGCTCACAGCTTATCAGTATCTCAGCCACTGGAGGAAACCGCATGAGTAGCGTTCAGGGATTGAATGTCGTGATCGACCTCTCACACTTCAACGCCATTACCAGCTTCCCGGAAATCAAGTCAGCAGGCATCGTGGGAATTATTCACAAGGCCACGCAGGCCACCAACTGGAGCGACCCCACATACGCCGATCGCAAGCAGCAAGCGACTGCTGCTGGACTTTGGTGGGGCGCATATCATTTCGGCACCAACGACGACGGCGCGGCGCAAGCACAATACTTTCTTTCCACAGTGAATCCCGGACCAAACGATCTGTTAGCCCTCGACTTTGAAGAGAACCCTCACAGCCAGATGACTATCGCGCAGGCGGAACAGTTTGTGACCGAGGTTTTTAATCAGACGGGACGTTACCCGGGATTTTATTCAGACGCGCTTGCTGGAAAGATGTTGGGCAACAACAAGAGCGCCGTTCTCGCTAACTGCTGGTTCTGGCGGGCGCAGTATGGTTCGTCAGCGCCGATAGTGCCGCCAACGTGGTCTACCTGGACCATGTGGCAATACACGCAATCGGGATCCGTTAACGGAATCAGCGCCCCCTGCGACCGCGACACTTTCAACGGCACGATGGATCAGTTGTCTCAGCTCTGGGGAAACTCTTGATTTGAATGCAGTTTTGATCTACTGATCACCAAACAAGATCGCGATCAGGATAATTAACAAAATTAGTGAGGCCACCAGCAGCGCGATCTTCCAAACACTGTACGGGCGGTCGCCCTGGATCTCGCCGGTGCGGCCGTTGACCACGATTTGAAAGAGTTTGCCGTTGAAGCGATAGGCTCCGGCGTAAATCGGCAACAGCAGATGCTTGAACGTAGTTTCCCTGTACTCCGTTTGGAGACTATCGATCCTCTGCTCGTCGCCGCCGATATCGGCGCGCACGTCGCTCTCAATCACCGGCGCCATCACTTCTTTGGCGCGGTCGAATCCGCTGGCAAGATCGATTTGATAACGTTGCGCTTTGAATCCCGACAGAAACGCCGGATTGTACGGTTTCAACTGATCCAAATCCCACGGTTCTAAATCCGACAAACGATTCTCCGGCAGCGAAAAAGTCGCGGCAATCAATATGTCGTCGAACGCGCCAAGGACCGTTCCCGAAGCGTCGTACCAGCGTGTATGTCTCACCTGTCGAGTGCGCTGCACCTGATTCCCCTGCGCGTCGCGCTCGTAGTAAGTTTCGGTTTCGTAGTAGTACTCGCCGCGCTGGCCCGTGTAATAAGTGGTGGTGGATGTATCGTAGGTCCAGAAAGGAATGTACACGCCATGGATCGCGTCGGGCTGAGCGAAGTGTTTGAGACCACTCGGCGCGAACCATCTGGTTGAAAGCCACTGACGAAGCTCTGAGCTGGCCTGTGGCTGCGTGATACGAAACGGCAGTACTCCACCCGGAGTCAGAATGGGATCTGCCGACGTGGGTTGGGCCACGATCTGCACGCCACAAAATTCACACCGGCCCGCGACCTCCGGTGGCGTGAAGATCGACTTCGCGCCACAGCTCTGGCACTGCACTTCAAGCGCATTGCTAGCCAGCTTCCCCATCTGTTCCGGGCGAATCCGCAGGTGCTGCTCGTACGGCTGCTCCTCAGTGCGCGCGGCACTTTCCGGAATGGCTTCCTTGTGACCGCAGTAGGGACAAGTGAGGAAACCGTCTCCCGGCTCATAAACAAGATCGGCCCCGCACGACGAACACGGGAAATGTTTTACCTCATTCAATTGATCCACCATCGAAGACACTCTCACACGAGGCTTGGGCCGGGTCAGTACCGGGAGCGATAGCGACCGGGTCGTGACCCATCATGCGCCATAAGTAACTGAGGGACCCGGTCGCTATCGCTCCCGGTACTGACCCGGTCCGGGGTAAAGCGCACGCCCGAAACAAATCCACGTAAATCGGCATTAACCATAGCAGGTTAACTTTTCAAAGGAGACCTAAAATGGCCCCCAAAAATCCCCTGGATGCTGAGCTCATCGTCTCATATCTGACGCTTCGCAAAGCCGTTGGCATCATCGGACTGCTGATGCCGATCATCGTCAGAGTAGGCGCATACTACTTCGAAAAGATCCCATCGAACACGTCAATCAGTGCTTATTACTACACCAGTATGAGGGATGTGTTTGTTGGGTCTCTGGCTGCGATTGGAGTGTTTCTGTTCTGCTATCGCGGCCCCAGCAAGCAAGACAACTTTTGGACCAACGTCGCCGGAGCGTGTGCGGTAGCCATTGGATTGCTTCCGACCGAGCCGGAGTATCATCCGCTGATCCTGGCGAAGTTTCCGCAGGTCCTGACCGACGCCTGCTATAGAAATCATGGCCCACTCGGTTTGCACATTTACGTCGTCGCCGCGTTCTTTTTGATCATTAGTTACCTGACGATCTTTCGCTTCACCAAGCCCAGTCAACCCGTTACCGACCCCGCTCGCACGAGATCACGAAACCAGGTCTACATCGCGTGCGGCATTGTTATGGTCATCTGTATCGTTTTGGTTGTGGTCATAAAGTTAAGAGACTTCACCGCCTCGATATTCTGGCCGGAAACCGTTGCGATATTCGCGTTCGGCGTGGCCTGGCTCACAAAGGGCCACTTGATCCTGAAAGACAGAGACGAACAGAACGGCGCGAAGTGAGTAGTCTTCACTCGCTGCCACGATTCATTCCGAACACACGATCGAAGAAAGCCACGACCGCCGCGTTGACCTTCACGAGGTTTGTGTGGCGCATGAAGTGATGTGTGTCATCAGGTATCACTAACTCTTCGTACGCCACTCCCGCTTTTTCCAAACGTCGCACCAGATCCGTCGTCTGGCTGAAACGCACGTTGCGATCGTCGTCGCCGTGAATCAACAGCACCGGCGATTTCCACGTGGAGATCGAAGAAACTGGTGACGACTGCCACGCGACGTCCAGGGCGCGTTGAAGGTCCGGAGGTTTCTCGTAACGATTCTCCAGCAACGGCGCTGCGCGTTCCGCCGTCCAATTATGTACGCCGTGTATGTCGACTCCCGCAGCGAAGAGCTGCGAGTCTCGAGCGAGTGCGAGTGCTGTTAAGTA